>JAUYEC010000035.1 GCA_030691585.1 Candidatus Omnitrophota bacterium | reverse complement strand
ATCATGGTCGGTGAGATCCGCGATAAGGAGACCGCTGACATCGCGGTCCAGGCGTCGCTGACCGGGCATTTGGTGTTGTCCACTTTGCATACCAATGATGCCGCCAGTTCCCTGACCAGGCTTTTGGATATGGGAGTGGAGCCGTTTTTGATCTCTACTTCGGTGATCGGAATACTGGCGCAGAGGCTGGTGCGCATGATCTGCCCCAGATGCAAGGAAGAATACAAGCCAAGCGAAGAGACGCTGGCCGGCCTGAAATTAACCGGTGAGGCCGTGTTTTACCGCGGCAAGGGCTGTAAGAATTGCAAGGACACCGGTTTCTTCGGCCGCACGGCCATATCTGAACTTTTGGTGGTCAGCGAAGAGATTAAAAATATGGTCACCGCTAAAATGCCGGCAAACGAGATCCGCAAGAAGGCCATAGCGCTGGGTATGCGCACCCTCTATGAAGACGGCATAGACAAAATAAAAAAAGGGGTCACTACCGTTGAAGAAGTGCTCAAAGTGATCGAGGAGGCTTAAGCCGTAAGCTATGCCTACATTTAAATATAAGGCGCGCGATAAATTCTCCAAGGCCGCGACCGGAAGCATCGCCGCCGAAAATAAATATGCCGCGGCCACTAAACTTCAGGAGATGGGTTATGTGCCTATTTCCATAGAAGAGGCCCGCCAGCTTGCGGGGCAGAAAATTTTAGAGGGATTTTCCCGCGTCTCGCCGGAAGAATTGAGCTCATTTACCCGCCAGCTTTATTCTCTGCAGAAGGCCGGCCTGCCGTTATTGTCCAGCCTTGAGGCCATTGCCGCTCAACAGGCCAACAATTATTTTAAGGTCACCATTGAAGAGATCGCCCGCGATATCCGGGGGGGCCTAAGTTTTTCCGACAGCCTGAAGTCGCATTCCCGTATCTTTAACACCGTCTATGTCTCCATGGTCAGGGCGGCGGAGACCGGGGGCAACATCGCCGCTATATTGGAGCGGCTGGGGCAGTTGATTGACCGGGAGATCTACACCAGAAGCCAAATCAAAGCGGCTACCCAGTATCCCATGCTTACTTTTGGCGTGCTCTGCGCGGCGTTTTTAATCGTGATTATTTTTGTCATCCCCCGTTTTACCGCGCTCTACGCGCAATTTAATACAGCGCTTCCAATACCTACGCGTATCCTGATCGCCCTGAATATTGCCATCACAAAATTCTGGTATTTATTTATCCTGGTGGTTGCAGGGGCCGCCGTTACTTTCATCCGTTTTATCAATTCAAAGATCGGCAGGCCGGTATGGGATAATTTTAAGCTTAATGTGCCGGTCGTGGGGCCATTGTTATTAATGCTGGCGATGTCGCGTTTCGCGCGCATCACCGCTATCTTAATGAAAAGCGGGGTGCCTATTTTAGAGACCCTGGGCCTGGTGGCGGATACCTCGGGCAATGTTATAATTAATCGCGCGATCACGCATATTAAGGAAAGTGTCACTCAAGGCAAGGGGATGTCCGAGCCGATGAAGGTGGGCGGGCTGTTCCCTCCGGCAGTGATCCAGATGGTGGCGGCAGGCGAGCAGACCGGCAGGATGGATGAACTGCTTTTGAGCGTGGCGGATTATTATGATACGGAATCAGGTTACGTGGTCAAGAACCTGACTACTTATATTGAGCCGATACTTATTTTTGTCCTGGGCGGCATGGTCCTGGTGATGGCCCTGGCAATATTCCTGCCGATGTGGAATATCATCCAGGTTTTCAAACAGGCTTAGCCCGCAAAAAACATAGGGCCGCGTATGCCAATATTTTCCGTCGGGGGAGGCACAGCGCAAAAAGGTTTCGGCCCGCCGCGCGGGTTGAGCCTTTTGGAACTGGCCGTGACGATATGCCTGATCTTTGTCTTAAGCGGCGCCTTCGCCGTATACATTCACCGGACTTTAAAGGCGGCCAGGGAGATCGCCCTGCGCAATGAATTGTTAAATATACGCCTGGCTGTTGAGCATTATCAGATCATTACCGGCCGGCCGCCCGAGAGCCTGATCGAGCTTACCAGGCCCATCCAGGGAATCTACGCGCCCGAGATCGCCAATTTAAATAAAAGATTGACATCTGTTAAAACTGATAGTAAAATTAACGCGTATAAGTTCCTGGAGCCGTTCAGGTTGGATAATAGTGGTTTTTTGATAGATCCGTTTACGCAGAGATACGGTTATGACCGTCAACAAGTAAGGGTCTATTCCCAGACCAAAGGATATGAAAGGTGGTGAAGGTATGATTAAGAATAGCAAGAAAGGTTTTACCTTAATCGAATTGGTTATGGTCATTGTCATCTTAGGCATACTTTCCGCGATCGCTTTGCCGACATTCGTAAACTTACAGGAAGACGCCAAAAAGGCCGCTCTAAAAGGCGCGCTCGGAAGCTTGCGCGGCGCCGTCTCAATATGGTACGTCAAGACCGCGGCCTCATCGGGCACCGGATCTTATCCGACCGTGGCACAGTTGTCTTCCTGTCCGGGCGGGCCGATGCAGTATATCTTTCCGGCCAACCCCTATACCAGCAGTACTAAGGTCAATGCA
>JAUYEC010000174.1 GCA_030691585.1 Candidatus Omnitrophota bacterium | reverse complement strand
TAAATCTGGGTGATCTTGGCATCGCGCACGTATTTTTCTATCGGGTAATCGTTCATATAGCCGTAGCCGCCGAAAATCTGTAAAGCATCCACGGTGACCTTCATTGCCGTGTCCGAGGCATACATCTTTGCCATTGCCGATTCCTTGCCTACGTCTTTAATGCCCGCGTCCACCATGCGGGCCGTAGCATAGACCAGTGCGCGGCTGGCCTCCACTTGTGTGGCCATATCCGCCATCATCCACTGTATCCCCTGAAAACTCGAAATTGATCTGCCGAACTGCTGCCTTTCTTTGGCGTATTTTACCGACAATTCCAAAGCGCCCTGGGCAATACCCACTGCCTGTGCTGCCACACCCGGCCGCGACATATCAAAGGTCTTCATAGTCACGATAAAACCCATGCCTTCCCTGGAGAGAAGATTTTCCGCGGGGATCTTGCAATCGGTAAAAATAAGTTCACGCGTGGAGGATGCGCGGATACCGAACTTATCTTCTTTTTTCCCGAATGTAAAACCGGGCGTGCCTTTTTCCACGATAAAGGCGCTTGCCCCGCGCGCCCCCTTATCCTTATTGGTCATGGCGATAACGACGTAGGTTTCCGCGTCGCCGCCGTTGGTGATAAAATGCTTAAGGCCGTTCAAAATATAATGGCTGCCATCTTTTTTTGCGGTGGTTTTTATGGCTGAAGCGTCAGACCCTGCTTCAGGCTCGGTAATAGCAAAAGCTGCCACTTTTTTGCCACTCGCCAGGTCCGGAAGATATTTCTTCTTCTGCTCGTCGTTACCAAAGAGCACGATAGGAAACGTCCCTAATGCCGAAGCGGCATAGCAAACGGCAATTCCGCCGCAGGCGCGCGATAATTCTTCGGTTGCGATACAAAGATTTAACACGCCCACGCTCATTCCGCCGTATTCTTCCGGGATAAACAGCCCGAACAAACCGGCATCCGCGATGACCTTGATTATTTCCCAAGGATATTCCTCGGTCTGGTCATGCTTTGCCGCCACCGGCCGGATCTTCTCTTCGGCGATCTTATGCGCCAGTTCCTTGATCATTTTTTGTTCGTCAGTCAATAAATAGTCCATTTGGCCTCCGTTTACTTTAAATAGTTATGTTTGGGGACAGGCATTTTTTCTTATATTGGGGACAGGCATTTTTTTCTTTTAAAAAAAATGCCTGTCCCCAATTGCTTATCCCTATTTTCCGCGTGACAAATTATATCATGTAAATTTTATTTTACAAGATTTTAAGAAGGGCGATTTCATTACAGCCGGGAAACTTGCAACACTTAATACACTCGGCCCAGATCATATGCGGAAGGGCGGAATTTTTTATCCTCTTGAAACCAAACTTCTTAAAAAATACCGGTTTGTAGGTGAGCACAAAAATCTTTTTGGCCCCGAGCAGTTTTGCTTCAGCAAGGGCCGCGGTAACCAGCTCTTTGCCCAGGCCCCTGCCCTGCATATTCGCCGCCACTGCCAGGCACTTTACCTCAGCCAGATCCTGCCAGAAAATATGCAGAGCGCAGCAGCCAATGATCGACTTACCCTCAACAATGACCCAGAAGTCGCGGATGTTTTCGTAAAGCTCGCTTAACGGCCGCGACAACATCAGGTCCTTCTTGGCGAAGGCATTGATCAATGCCTGGATATGTTTTACGTCCTTAATTCTGGCTTTTCTGATCATTTGATCTCCGTCCCTTTGGCCACCACCACAATGCCGGAATCGCTGACAAAAAATCTCTTCTTATCCTGCTCCGGGTCGTAGCCGATGACAGTGCCCTGGGGGATAATCACATCCTTGTCAATGATCGCTTTTTTAATTTTGGCGTACCTGCCCACATTGACACCTTCCATTAGAATGGAATCATGCACGCTGCTGTAACTGTTGATCCTGACGTTAGGCGAAAGTATCGAACGCTGCACCTTGCCGCCGCTTATGATACAACCTCCGGAAACAATGGAATCAAGCATCAGGCCCACCCTGCCAGTGATCTGCTCGCCGGAAAATACCGTTTTTGCCGGAGGGAACTGCTCCTGAAAGGTCCTGATCGGCCAATCCTTGTCATAAAGGTTAAATACCGGATCCACCTGTATGAGGTCCATATTCGCTTCATAATAAGCATCAATGGTGCCGATGTCGCGCCAGTATTTTGCCTCTTTCCTGTTCTCGTCAATAAAATTATAGGCCACAACCTTCAGGCCTTTTTTAAGCATCTGCGGAATAATGTCCTTGCCGAAATCACGGGTGGAATTATGGCGCCGGGCGTCCTCATGCAATTCTTCCTCTATAACCGGATGCTTAAATACGTATATGCCCATGGAGGCGTATATCTTTTCCGGGTTAAAGGGAGTGGTCTTGGGGACACGCGGTTTCTCCTGAAAACCGACCACCTTTATCCCTGAATTATCCACGTCTACAACGCCCAACTGCAGGGATTTCTCCTTTTCCACCTCCACAACACCCACGGTAAGATCAGCGTCTTGATCGCGGTGAAAATCGATCATTGAATAATAATTCATTTTGTAAATGTGGTCGCCGGCAAGGATCAAGACGTCGTCGGGGTGGTCCATTTCAAG
>JAUYEC010000144.1 GCA_030691585.1 Candidatus Omnitrophota bacterium | reverse complement strand
GTCTTTCCCGCCTGGGCGTCCCAAAGCCGGGTTTCCTGAATAATGCTTCCGCCGTCTTCTAAAACAGAAACCTGGCGCTTTATTTCAAATTCCAGGGCGTCCTTGACGCCTTTAAATGAATTCATATTCTTCAATTCCGTCTTAACGCCTAATGTAGTCTGGCCCTTGGGCCTGACGGAAACATTGGCATCGCAGCGCAGCGACCCTTTTTCCATGTCACAGTCGGAAACATCCAGGTATTTGACGATGCTCTTTAAAGAACTGAGATATTCGTAGGCCTCCGGGGCAGAATGTATATCGGGATCGCTTACGACCTCAAGCAAAGGAATGCCGGCGCGGTTAAGGTCAACCAAGCTTGCGTCATCTTTATGTATCAGTTTTCCGGCGTCTTCTTCCAAGTGCACGCGGGTAATACCGATGCGCCTGACCTGGCCCTCCAGGTCTATTTCTAAAAATCCGCCAAGTGAAACCGGCAGGTCATATTGCGAGATCTGATAATTTTTTGGCAGGTCAGGATAATAATAATGTTTGCGGTCAAATTTGGTATATTCCTGCACCTGGCAGTTCAACGCCAGCCCGACTTTAATGGCAAAATTGAATGCTGCCTTGTTTAAAACCGGTAACGAACCGGGCAGGCCAAGGCAAACCGGGCAGACATGCGAATTCGGTTTGGCGCCAAACTCCGTGGAGCATCCGCAAAAAGCTTTGCTGCGGGTGCCTAATTGCACGTGGACCTCTAATCCGATGACCGGTTCGTAGGTATTCATAATTTACGCTAACAATGCAATACTGTAGGGACAGGTTTGAAACCTGTCCCTACAGATTATAATTTCGCTCTCCTTTTATGCCAATCCGTGCTTTGCTCGTAGGCGTGCGCCGCCCTGAAAATCGTCTCTTCCGCGAACGGCCGCGCCATGATCTGCAATCCTACGGGCAGGCCGTCTTTGGTAAAACCGCAAGGCAGGGATATTGCCGGAACTCCCGCCAGGTTTGCCGATATGGTGCAGATATCCGAGAGATACATTTTCAGGGGATCTTCTACCCTTTCGCCGAGCTTAAAGGCCGGCGTCGGTGAAACCGGTGTGATCAGGCAATCAACCTGTTTGAAGACGTCATCAAAATCTTTCTTGATCAGCGTGCGCACCTTTTGCGCGCGCAGGTAATAAGCGTCATAATAACCGTGCGAAAGCACAAACGTCCCCAAAAGTATACGCCGCTTAGCTTCCTGGCCAAAGGCCTCGCC
The DNA here is from genome assembly GCA_030691585.1 of Candidatus Omnitrophota bacterium. Classification (GTDB taxonomy): domain Bacteria; phylum Omnitrophota; class Gorgyraeia; order Gygaellales; family Profunditerraquicolaceae; genus JAUYEC01. The sequence goes on along the minus strand of JAUYEC010000144.1, from coordinate 11,197 downwards.
CCTTGTGCGCATATACATATCGATCAAATTACGGCCTTCCAAGCCGCGGAATCCATATTGCACTCCGTCAAAACGGGCCAGGTTAGAGCTTGCCTCGGCAGTGGCCACAATATAATAAACCGGCACCGCGTATTCGGTATGCGGCAAAGAAACTTCCGTAAGAATAGCGCCTAAATTGCGCAGTTTATCAGCGGCCGCGTCAATTATAGCTTTCACTTCCGCGTCCAGGCCCTGGCTAAAATATTCCTTCGGCACTCCTATTTTTAAACCTTTGATATCGCCGGTAAGTGAGGCGGTATAATCCGGCACAGGCGCATCAAGCGAAGTGGAGTCACTTGGATCGTGGCCGGCGATCGCCTTCATCAAGAGCGCGCTGTCGGCCACATCCTTGGTAAAAGGGCCGATCTGGTCAAGGCTGGAGGCAAAGGCGATAAGGCCAAACCTTGAGACCCGGCCATAAGTAGGCTTGAGGCCGACCACTCCGCAAAAAGATGCCGGTTGCCTGATCGAACCGCCGGTGTCCGAGCCTAACGCCCAAATCGCTTCATCAGCGGCAACTGCCGCCGCAGACCCCCCTGATGAGCCACCGGGAACGCGCTCAATGTCCCAGGGATTACACGTGGGCCCGAATGCCGAATTTTCACAGGACGAACCAAAAGCAAACTCGTCCATGTTTGTCTTTAAGCCGAATATCGCCCCACCCGCTTCTTTTAATTTTTTCACCACGGTGGCGTCGTAAGGCGGCTTAAAACCTGCCAGGATCCTGGAGCAACACTCGGTATTCAACCCCTCGGTGCAGATATTGTCTTTAAGGGATATGGGCAGGCCTTTTAGAAAACCACTTTGCGAGGTTTGTTCGCCTTTGTAGGGACAGGTTTCAAACCTGTCCCTACAGGACCCATTTTCATTATTTTCGTTTCGCCCGTCAACGCGGACATAGGCCTTAACCTTAGGATCAACCTGTTTTATCCTGTCCTGAAGCGAACGTAAAATATCCGCAAAAGATATTTCTTTCTTATTTATCTTCTCCAATAGTTCATGGGCGGTCAATGTGCATAATTCCATAAGCATTCCCTGTGTAGGGACAGGTTTAAAACCTGTCCCTACGGTTTATTCAATTACTTTCGGCACCACGTAAAAATCACCTTGTTTGCGTGGCGCGTTTTCTAAAACCTTTTCCGTAGCCAGGCTCTGCCGGCCGATATCCTCCCGGAACACATTGTTTACCGCCAAAACGTGGCTTGTGGGGCTGACACCCCGGATATCGGCGCGGTTGAGTTTATCGATAAAATCCAATATACCCTGCAGCTGCCGGGATAGTTTCTCTAACTCTCTGGGTTGCAACTCAATACGCGCAAGGCGCGCGACGTATTCAACAGTCTTATCGTCTAAAGCCATAGTTTAGCCTCTGTATTTTGTAGGGGCGGGTTTAAAACCCGCCCCTACATTGAATGTATAATTGTATTACAAAAGAGGGATCAATGCAACCATTTTGACAAAAAGGGGACAGCGACTTTTTTTCACGCATGATTGTCCCGCATAAAAAAAGTCGCTGTCCCCTTTTTCCCCTTTTTGTTGACATCGCCGCAAAAGTATGGTAAATTTTAACATTATGGACGAACTTAATAAGGTAAAAGAAGAACTTGAACGCACCAAGTTTGAGCTGGGTATTCTCTACGAGATATCCAACGCCATGTATACCACACTCAAGCTTGACGAGATCCTTTATATCATCCTGACCGGGGTCACCGCGCACATCGGCCTCGGCTTTAACCGGGCCATGCTTTTTTTGGTAAATGAAAAAGAGGGCATTATTGAGGGCCGCATGGCCATCGGCCCGGACTCAGGCGAAGACGCCAACCGTATCTGGACGCAGATAGAGGATGAAAAAACAAACCTTGAGGACCTGATCAGTGTCTATAAGACCTCCAACGCGGCGCTGGAATCCGAATTTAACCGCCAGGTGCGCTCAATCAGGCTCCCCTTACGCGAACATAGCGGCGGGTTGCTGGCGATGGCGGTCCTAGACGGGATGCAGCTGCATTTAAATGAAGAAAAAATCCACAGCTACCCAAATGACCCCGTACTGCAAATTCTCAACAGCCGGGAACTGGTGATCATCCCCTTAAAATCTAAGGAAAAAGTCAACGGCCTGATCCTGGCCGACAATTTTATTACGCACGAGCCGATCAGCAAAGAAGATATCCGGATGTTGGTAATGCTGGCAAACCAGGCGGGCCTGGCGATTGAGAATTCGCAATTATACGAAAAAACGGTGATTGACGCCCGTTCCGATTACCTGACCGGGCTCTGGAACCACGGCTATTTCCAGTTCCTCCTGCAGTCGGAGCTGGACAAAGCTAAAGCAACTAAGAAGCCGTTGAGCGTCTTAATGCTCGATATTGACGATTTCAAAGTCTATAACGATGTCCTCGGCCATCAAGTCGGCGACAGGGTATTAAAAGAGTTGTCCACCCTGCTTAAAAACCAGTGCCGCACCATGGATTTCATCTGTCGTTACGGCGGAGAAGAAATAGCGGTCATCCTTCCGCGCACCGAAAAAAAAGAGGCGTTCCTTATTGCTGAACGCCTGAGAAATGACATTGCCACCTACCCTTTTGTCAAAGAAGAGATCCTGCCGCAGAAAAAACTCACCGTCAGTATGGGCCTTTCCTCATTCCCCGAAGACGGCCAGGCCGCATCCGAACTGGTGGCCGCCTCGGACAAAAACCTCTATCTTGCCAAACACAAAGGCAAGAACAATACCTGCTGCTAAAAAAGGGGACAGCGACTTTTTTTCACGCGTCGTTTTCTCGCATAAAAAAAGTCGCTGTCCCCTTTTTAAACTACCGAATCTACTTCCTTATCCTTATCTTTATCCGCATCAATATCCGCAGCTGGATTATCGGAATTCTCGGCGAATTTGACGGACACGATTTTGGATACTCCCGATTGCTCCATGGTAATACCGTACATCACGTCGGCGTTAGCGATGGTCTTCTTATTGTGGGTAACCACGATAAATTGCGAATGGCCGGTAAATTCTTGAAGGATCTTGCTGAACCTGTCAACGTTGGCCTCATCAAGGGCGGCGTCTATCTCGTCTAATATGCAGAACGGCGACGGTTTTACCTTGAATATCGCGAATATGAGCGCAATAGCCGACATCGCTTTTTCACCGCCGGAGAGAAGAAGCACATTCTGTAATTTTTTCCCGGGTGGCCGGCAGATGATCTCAATGCCGGATTCCAGGGGATCCTGCTCGTCAACCAGGAACACCTGCGCGTCCCCGCCGCCGAATAACAGGCGGAAATAGTTACGGAATTCAACCTTGACCTTCTCAAACGTATCGAGAAACGCGTCTTTGGTGGTGCGATTGATCTTCAAAATAGCCTGGTGCAGGGAATCTTTGGCAGAGGCAAGGTCAGCCTGCTGTTGGATAAGGAAATCATAGCGTTTTTTCAATTCATCGTATTCTTCGATCGCCACCAGATTCACCGCGCCATAGGAATCCGCCTTTTCCTTGAGCTTCTGTATTTCCTCACGAAGGACATCCTCGCTTATCTCATACTCTGTAGGGACAGGTTTCAAACCTGTCCCTACATCGCCATTGCCGCCTTCGCCTGTAGGGGCGGGTTTCAAACCTGCCCCTGCATCGGCAATATCCACCTTGTAATTAGACATCATCCTCTCGACGAGCGCGGCGTGCTTATAATCCGTTTCCTGGCAAGACATTTGCAAGCGGTGCGCGTGGTTTTTAAGGGCATCCATCTCAATTCTAATACCTTCTATTTTTTGGGCGGCCTCACCGGAATCAATAGAGGCCTGCTTGTATTTTTCTTCCGTATCGGCTAGCACCTCATTTCTGGCGTTGATCCCGCGTTTAAATTCATCTATTCTATCAAAACTGTCTAATATCTCCATTTCCAATGCTTCCACTTTTTTCTTCCCGGCGGCTACGCTCTCTTGCGCCGCAGCTTCGTTTTCCTTATCGCGGCAAAAAGCATTTTCCAGAATGATCAGCGTTTCCCGGTCAGAGGCAACCCTTTTGTTTAAGGCCTCGATCTCGGCCTTGGTCCGGGTGATCACCACCAGCACCTCTTCTCTATTTAAAGCGTTTGCAGATATGCTATTCTCTTCCGCGGCAATGAGCTCCTGCAGGCAAAGCTCTTCCTTATTCAATTCCAACAGATAATTCCTGCAGCTGGATATTTTTTTGTTGAGGATGGTGATTTCCTTTTCGGTCTCCAGTAATTCCATCACCAGCAGGTCCTCTTCTTCCTTGGCCTTGTTAAATTGCTCAAACATGGTTACCTTGGACGTTTCTTTGTTAGCAAGGTTAATTTCCTCTTTGCGCAGGACGCTGGCTATGGTTGCGATTTCCTCAATTAAGGCCTGGATGCGGCTTTCAACAACTGCCTTTTCCTGCTTAAGAACCTGCGCTTGCTGGACCAGGAATTCTATTTTCTCGTTTATATTACGCATGTCCAGGTCCACGGGTTTTGCCTCACCGGACAGCCTGAAATTCACCGGTTCTTCGGCCGTCCGCGTGCCGTCCGTAAAATCTATATTATCCTTGATCTTGATCACCAGGCCGCTCAACTTCTCCTGCGGCAGGCGGTCAAGATATATCACCGCGTTCATGGACTCGCTGATATCCTCATATTTTGTCTTTAATTTTTCCAGGAACTCCCTGTGCGACTCAAGGCCCAGCCTTTGCCTGTCGGCCTCCAGGAGGCGAAGATTGATATCCGCCAGGCCCGCGTTTTCTTTACCGCTTTCGCAATTTAACGCGGCGGTCTTAGCGTTAAGTTCCTCAATGACTATTTTTGTGTTTTCCACTTCCCGGGTGACGGAATTCAATCCCTGGTCGGCAATGGCTTTTTCTTCATAGACCTTTACTTTCTCTACCTCCAGCCTCTTCCTGCGCGCCTGAAATATCTGCTCTTTAGAACTAAAATCGGTGATCTCGTTCCTGGTATTAGCTATTTTTTTGGCCAGCTCCAATGTATCAAGCTTTGCGTTTGATATTTTATCACAGGCAGCTTTAACGGCTAGTGCCAGCGCTGTAATCTGCTCCTGGCTCTGGGCCAGGGCCACGTTCTTAAGATTGATGTTCTCCTGGATCGCGGCGTATTCATCCTTGAGCCTGTTGATCTTTTCCCGGTCAACGGCAAGCCTTGCCGCAAGCTCGGTGATCTGTTTCAAATACGATTCCTGTGCCGCGGATATCTCGGCGATCTTCTCTTTATTAAAGGCCGCACGCTCGGTATTCATGACGATCTGGTTATCCATGCTCAAAATTTCGTTCTTTACAGACATCATATTTTCTTCCAGCGCCTTTAACTGAAGCTGGCGCTCGGATGCCTTTGACTCTTCATGAGCAGAGAATTCTAATAGTTCGCTTTGTTTTAGTTCGAGGCGCTTTAACTCTGCCTCTGACTCCTCTTTAAGTTTTATCAGCGCCTTTTCTTGAGAGAGCGCCATAGCTGTTTCCTTGGACTTAAGCTCCTCAAATACCTCCTTATAGCGCCGCGCCTTATTGGCCTGGCGCTCAAGGCTGTTGATCTGGCGCCTGACTTCGGTGATGATATCGTTGACCCTTAAGAGATTCTGCTCCGTGTCTTCGAGCCTGCGTATGGTTTCTCTTTTCTGGGCCTTATATTTTGTGATGCCGGCGGCTTCGTCAAAAACAAGGCGGCGGTCCTCCGGGCGCGAGCTCAAAACCAGGTCTATCTTACCTTGTGCTACAATAGAATAACTCTCTGCCCCGATACCCGTGCCCATCAATATATCAAGGATGTCCTTCAGGCGCACCGGCGACTTATTCAACAGGTATTCGCTCTCTCCCGAGCGGAAAAGCCTGCGGGTAATGGCGATCTCCTGGTGTTCCACATTGAAAAAACGCTGGCTGTTATCCAGCGTAAGTGTGACCTCTGCCATGCCCACGGCTTCCTTGTTATCCGTACCGTTAAAGATCACATCCTGCATATCCGAGCCGCGCAGGGATTTGGCCGACTGCTCTCCTAAGACCCAGCGTATACTATCGAAGATATTGCTGTTATGCACAATCATATCCTGCGCGATAAAATTATGAGTCCCAAGAATAGATAGATCATAGACCCAATCTTGTGAATATATCTTCTTAATACTTACAACCTCATCCCAATAAATATCGGAACCGGCTATCAGTTTAAGATAATCATACATTACCCCGGCCAATCCGTTCAATTCGCCGTGCTCGGCAATTATGCTTAACGCTTCCGATAACCCCTGGCGCGTAGGAAGACACCTGTCCTCATAATAGGCGGCCAATCTCGGCGAGATCTTTCTAATCCGCTTAACATTAATCCCCGCCTCTTTCACTAAACTTTTAAAAATCCGGTTGATACCAGGAATAAGATCAAGGTTGAGATTTGTTTTAAGCTTTAAATTCTTAATCGCTGCCAACTTATCGGATTTAACCCCGGCAAAATTCAAAAACTTAGCCAACCGCTGAACATTCTCCAAGCCATAGACAAAAACCGAATAATATTCCCTCTTTATTTTTTCTTTCGTATTGGCGGCATATTTGACCTTATTTCTAATGATGGACTGCACGCCCAAACGCAATAATAAACTGGCTATATCATGGGCCAGCGTATGCGAGGCGCTCGCATACTCAAAATAAACACCGCTATTTTTTCTGCCAACGGATAAATATCCATCACCTTCAAACGAAGCCGAGAGAAAGGCTGCGATTATCCGGTTGTCGGCGTTAAATATTTGCGCCGGGACATTTTTTTCTCTGGAAACACCTTCAATCTTAAAATCAAACGCCTTTTCCAGGAATTGACATAAGACGCTAGAGAAGATCAACACATCCTGCGCGCAGTCCTTATAATTGAATGCCTTGGCTTCAACCCCAAAACCCTCGCGCGCACACGCAATAAAATCCGCGACAACCTTCCTGTCTTCATTCACAAACCAAACTTGATTAGAATCTGTGGTCCTGCCTTCCGAAACAAGATACCCCAGGAACCTAGCGACCTCGGGAGTAACTTTCCGCGGCAGAGTAATTTCTCCGCTGCTGCGGGATTTGATGCGCGTGACAAAATCCGGGACTTCCCGAATATTGGCATACTCGAGAACTTTAACAAAATTTGCTATATTTATGGACTGACCGTCAATTGCCGTTTTAAGCGCCGTTACTTTGACGCAAGTGGAATCAGCCATTTCATTAAAATTATTAAAACATGATTTAAGCGATAACAGAAAATCTGCCAACTCTTCTGAATAAGGCAGGTAAACCTGGTCCTCTTCTTTAAATTTCTTAAAAATTTCAAAGAGGTCTAACTTAGAACCGGCCTTCAACTTGCCCAGTTGGCGCGGCGTTGCAATCCTGCAACCGATTTTCAATTGCTCTGCCTTAAGATCAATGATCTTGCCGTCATCAATGGTAAAAAAGGGATGGTAATGAGTGGTTACTACCGTCTTACCGGACCTGGTTGTGATTTCTAGCAGAAATTCAGGAGCTTTTCTTTTTATAAACGCGTAAACCAGGCGCTCTTCAATCTTAAGCGTCCGCGGGTTTAAAGATAGTATATTTATGTTCCGGCTGTTCCCGGTAGCCACAAAACCATCATCTAAGTTTTCTATTGCGGCTGTTGACTTAAGCTCACTTTCCACCAGATCACCGATCTTAGCGCGGGAGCCGTCGTTTAAGGTCACCAATGAATCGTAGCGCAGGCATTTTCCACAGCCGTTTGGGCCGACGATGGCGGTGACGCCGGGTTCAAAATTCAAGACGGTTTTATCGCAGAATGATTTGAATCCGAACAATTCTAGTTTTTTAAAATACATTGTCTTCTCCTAGATGTTTTAATTTAATTTAACGATCTCGTCTCTATCCAGGCGTCAATTTTATCTTTGCGAAAACGCCACTGGCCGATAAGTTTCACCGCGGGTATTTTATTATGCTTCACCCAGTCGTATATTGTGCGGCGGGTCACCTTAAGATAATCCGCCAAGTCTTCAATGGTCATCAGCTCTGTATTAAACATAAACACCTCTTATTACGTCGTCCCTGCCTGCCGGCAGGCAGGCGTCGTTCGTTGACCGTCGTTCGTTTATTTAACGAAAGACGGACGACAAACGACGAAAAACCAATTGTTTAGATTTTAGCTGATTTTGGCGGGTTTGTCAAGGAAAATTTTTACATTCTTTGACATTGGTATGCTAAAAAGTGCGGAAAAAACACATAAAAAAACGGCTATAATTTTCTATAACCGTATTATCCATAAAGGTTTAGATACCTTTTTGCGACCTGATCACCTGCAATAAAATTGGGATCGGCTTCAATTTCTCTCCTTCTAACTCTATGCCGATCCTATACTTACCATCTATAGTTGCACTGGTCCAAACCACTCTGCCCTTTAACTTGAGATATTGGCTGTCAGGGACCCTGAGGCAGATATCCAAAATAATTCCTTGCCCCACTTCCGCTCCCTGCTCGCAGAGCAAACCCAGGCCCGTTGGGCTGATATTGTTCGTTTTGCCGTAAAATACAGGTTCGCTCTGGTCGTGAACAAAATAATTCACCGGTATGTTTACTTCAAAGCGAGTATATGCCCTTTTTTCGCGGAAATCATCGCCACTCATTTCGGCCTCTTTCCACGCCGTGGTAATGCCTGCCTTTCCCCTCCTAAAAACTGATCCGACCTATATAAACTGTATACTCAAAAACAGCTATATTCAAGGGCAAACTCGCAAAAACAGAAAGCGCTTTCTTCTGATGTGCGATGTAGGGACAGCATATTATGCTGTCCCTACAGAGAAAATATACACTTTTGTAGGGGCGGGTTTCAAACCCGCCCCTACGTTTAGCGACGAAGTACTTCCTTAAATTTTTTTGTAAGAGCGGGAACTATCTGGAACAGGTCGCCGACAATACCATAAGTAGCGACCTTAAAGATCGGGGCCTCGGGGTCCTTGTTAATGGCGACAATGATCTTTGAAGACTGCATGCCGACTAAGTGCTGTATCTGGCCCGAAATTCCGCAGGCAATATATATTTTGGGGGAAACAGTGCGGCCGGTCTGCCCTACTTGGTGCGAATACGGCATCCAGCCGGCATCTACTGCGGCGCGCGATGAACCCACAGCAGAACCCAGCACATGCGCAAGTTCTTCAAGCATCTTAAAATTTTCCGGCCCGCCCATGCCGCGGCCGCCGGAGACAATAATATCGGCCTCGGCCAAATTTACCAGCGATTCTATTTCCTCGACTATATCCAGGAGTTTAGTGCGCGAAACATATAACTCCGCGCTGAAGCTTTCTTTGATAATCTTACCTTTACGATGTTTATCCGGCTCAATCGGCTGCATCACTTTATGGCGGACAGTGGCCATCTGCGGCCGGTAATTCGGAGAAATGATCGTGGCCATGATATTGCCGCCGAAAGCCGGGCGCGTCTGCAGGAGTATTAATTTATCCGGGTCAATATCAAGGCCGGTGCAATCGGCAGTCAGGCCGGACTTGATGTTAACCGCGACACGCGAGATAAGCGAACGGCCAATGGAAGTTGCGCCGCAAAGCAATATCTCGGGCTTGTGTTTTTTAATTAATTCCACCAGGATGTTCGTGTAAGGTTCATCCTGAAAGTTTGCCAACTCCGGTGCCTCAACAAGATAAATGTTGTCGGCGCCGCGCCAGATCAATTCATCCAGCTGGTCGTCCATATTATTGCCGATCAATACCCCGCTTACAGGCGAACCTAACTTAATTGATAATTCCTGCGCCTTGCCCAAAAGCTCGTAGGATACGGATTGCACCTTGCCGTTTTTCTGCTCGATAAAAACCCATATACCCTTATAACCTTTGATATCCGGCAAAACACAGGTAGTCTGCGGCTTTTCCAGCAGGATCGCCTTAAATTTGCAGGCCGGCACACATGCGCCGCAAAGGTTGCATTTATGCAGATCGATGACTGCCAACTTATCCATAACGCATATGGCGCCAAAAGGACATGCCTTCACACACAGGCTGCAACCGGTACATTTTTCAATTATAATTTGAATAGCCATATTATTTTAGGGGGACGTTCCCTCAGGTACCACCCTTTTAATCTGTAACTATTTGAAATTACTAGTCTTAAAAATTTGCCAATTTACAAGGGTGTCCCCTTTGGGAACGTCCCCTTTTATACTTTTATACTATTTCGCTCTTCAACAGTTCCACTAATTTCGCTGTGATTTCCGAAATCTCACCCGTAAGCATCTGGCCGCCGACGCGCTGAGGTGGAGTAAATATCTTGACCACCTGCGTGGGCGAGCCGCACAGGCCGATCTGCTGCGGGTCGAGGTTTAATTCTTTTTGCGTCCAAAGCGTGATCTTGGCTGCTTTGGCCTTCATCATCCCTCTAAGTGACGGAAGCCGCGGCTCGTTTATTTCCTTAACTACGGTCAAGAGCGCGGGCATCGGTGTCTCAATAATTTCAAAACCTTCTTCCATCATTCTTTCCACGCGCATCAAGTTATCCCTAACCTCTTCTATTTTTTTAACATAGGTTACCTGGGGAATATTCAGGTGCGCCGAGATGCCCGGCCCGACCTGGGCGGTGTCGCCGTCGGAAGCCTGCTTGCCGCAGATCACAAGGTCAAAAACCCCGATCTTTTTTATCGCACCGGAGAGAATATAGCTCGTGGCCCAGGTGTCACTGCCGGCAAAGGCCCGGTCGCAAACAAGGATGCCTTCGTCGGCGCCAAGAGAAATCGCTTCACGCAGTGCAGCGTCGGCCTGCGGAGGCCCCATGCTGATAACTGTAACCTTGCCGCCGAATTTTTCCTTGAGCCGCACGCCTTCTTCTATGGCGTACATGTCAAAAGGGTTGATAATAGATTTCACGCCCTCGCGGATAAGCGTGTTAGTCTCGGGATTAATCCGGACTTCGGTGGTTTCAGGGACCTGCTTAATGCAGACGATAATATTCATAAAATTTGCTGATCCATTATCACGTAGGGGCGGGTTTCAAACCCGCCCCTACATTAGCGGATTCGCTTGTAGGGACAGCATAATATGCTGTCCCTACAGAAACACATCTCTTGTTTCTGCTATTTAGCCATCTCTTTAATCAACTGTAATGCAATAATATTGCGCTGAACCTGATTTGTGCCCTCATAAATCTGGGTGATCTTGGCATCGCGCACGTATTTTTCTA
>JAUYEC010000055.1 GCA_030691585.1 Candidatus Omnitrophota bacterium | reverse complement strand
ATGGCTTCAAAAAGCGGCCGGCCGGGCCTGGTCTGGCTGGGGTCTGTGGCTGCTTATATGGTGGTTACAGTGCTCTCGGTTTTCTTAGGAGCGGTTGCCGGTAAGTATCTTAATCCGGAGGTGGTCAGGTGTGTCGGCGGCCTGCTGTTTATGATCCTTGGCGCGCTTATGTTTTTCAAATTATTCTAAAAGAATAACTGTATATATGCCTAAAATAGGGGAATATTTTTTTAGCTTAGCCACGGAGAAAAGGCGGGGATTAGTTGCCTCGGTAGTAAAGGCATTTTTATTTATTTTTTCTCTTATTTACGGCCTAGTAGCCTGGGCCCTGATTTTTTTAAAGCGCCGCAACCCCTGCCGCTTGAGCTGCAAGGTGATCAGCGTGGGCAATCTCACCTTGGGCGGAACCGGCAAAACTACTACTGTTGAATTTGTGGCAAGGTATCTGACGGAGCAGGGCCGCAAGGTGGCGGTATTGAGCCGGGGAAGAACGGGCGCGCAAAACTTAGGCGATGAACCAGCCATGCTTTCTAAAAAACTGGAAGGTGTGCCGGTCATCGCCGATACTGACAGGATCAGGGGAGCAAGAAGGGCAATAGCCGAGCATGGGGCGGATACGGTGATCTTAGATGACGGCCTCCAGCAATGGCATATAGAAAAGGATTTGGAGATCGTCACCATAGACGCCGGCTGCCCTTTTGGTAACGGTTATCTTCTGCCGCGGGGCATATTGCGCCAGCCGCTTTCTTCTCTGAGCCAGCCAGGCGTATTTGTCCTGACCAAGATCAACCTTTATCCGGATACGCGAAAAATCAAAGATACTCTGGCCCGTTTTTATCCTTCAGCGCAGGTCATTGAAGCGTTACATCAGCCAATGGGTTTTTATGAGCTAAGCCAGCCGCAGCGCAGGCTGCCTGTTGACGCGTTGGCAGGCCAGCCGGTTGCCTTGTTCAGCGGTATCGGCGATCCGGGTTCATTTGAGAAGCTGACGAGCGGCCTCGGGGCCAAAGTCGAGCTGTCTTTGCGCTTTGGAGATCACCATCATTACACCGCGGCGGATTTAGAAAAGATCAGCATGGCCGCAAAGGACAAAAATATTAATGTTTTGATCACTACTGAAAAAGACGCGGCCCGGTTTTACGATATACGATCAACGATATCCGATTTGCGGATTTTGGTGCTGCAGATACAACTGGGATTTAAAGACGATGGCAAGGATAGATTTTATAATAGATTGCGCGCTTTGTATTCTCTTTAAGCTGACCGGGCCCTTAGTCAGGTGTATACCTAAGGGTTTTAGCCTGGCCCTTGGCAGGACTTTGGGCAGCCTGGTATATTGTTTTGACGCCAAACACCGGGCAATAGCCCATGCTAATATGAAGGCTGCCTTTGGCCATAAGGCTTCGCCGCGGCAGCTTGCCTCGATGACCCGCAGGTTCTACCGCACCTTTGGCGAAAACCTGATGGAGATATTTTTTATCCCTCTGGTAAATAAAGATTACCTTAAGGAATACATAGAGATCGTGGGAAGGGAGAATGTTGACGCTGCTTTTAAGAGGGGCAAAGGTGTAATTTTACTTGCGATGCATGAAGGCAGCTGGGAGCTTTCCAATATTATCTGCGCGCACCTGGCCTTTCCCTTTAATTTTTTCGTGCGCGACCAAAGATACCCGCGGCTGGATAACATCCTGAATACTTACCGTTTTCAGCTGGGCTGCAGGGTCATACACCGGGGAAATCAGATCAGGCAGCTGCTGCAGGTGCTCAGCCGCAACGAGGCCATCGGTATTACCGCTGACCAGGGCGGTAAAAAAGGCGCGCTGGTAAATTTTTTCGGCCGGGAGGCTTCCATGAGTACCGGGGCGGTAAAGATGGCGCTTAAGTCAGATGCCGCGGTCATCCCTTGTTTTTATGTCCGCCTCAACGGCCCCTATATCAGGGTTATTTTTGAGCCGCCGTATCAATTGCAGCAGTCCGGCGATAAGGACGCGGACATCCGTAATAATCTGCAGGGCCTGATCAAAAGATTTGAGAAATATATCGACGCCTATTCCAAAGAATACCTCTGGTCATACAAGATCTGGAAGTATGGCCGGGATAAGCGCGCGCTTATATTGAGCGACGGTAAAACCGGCCATCTGCGCCAGTCGCAGGCGGTTGCAGACAAGCTGCGCGTATGCCTTGGCGAGCGCGACAATACACTCGAAGTTGATATCGCAGAGGTCAAATTTAAGAACAGGTTAGCAAGACAGGTGTTGGGTTTGGGGATCTGTCTTTCGGGAAAATACCGCTGTCAGGGCTGCCTTGCTTGCCTAAGGATTTGTTTAGACAACGAGGTTTACGCCGCCCTGATCAGCCATAAATATGAATTTATTATTTCCTGCGGCTCATCGCTTGCGCCGATAAATTTTCTTCTCGCCCGGGAAAACCTGGCAAAGTCATGCGTGATCATGCGCCCGGGGCTGATGGGTGTAAGGAAATTTGACCTGGTCGTGATGCCGCGCCATGACCGGCCTCCGCGAGCCGTAAATGTGCTGAGCTGTTCGGGCGCGTTGAATTTAATCAATGATGCTTACCTATCGGAACAATCCCGGAAGCTCTCAGAGGCATGCGCATTAAAACAGCCGGCGTCCGGCTTGACCCTGGGATTATTCATCGGAGGGGACGCTAAAAATTTCCGAATGCCCGCGGAGCTGGTGGCGGAAGTTATAAAGCAGCTTAAGCTGGCAGCACTAAATACAGGGGCGGACATTTTAGCCACTACTTCCCGCAGGACCTCTGAAGTCGTGGAGAATTTGCTTGAGGCTCAGCTTGCTAATGATGAGCATTGTAAACTCCTTGTTATAGCTAATAAAAAAAATATCCCCGAGGCCGCCGGCGGAATATTGGGATTATCCGGCATTGTGATTGTTTCGCCCGAAAGTATCTCTATGATTTCCGAAGCCGCCGGCAGTAAAAAATACGTGCTGATATTCGGCGCCGCCGGCTTGGGCCGCCGGCACAAGCGTTTCCTGGAGCATTTCGCCAAAAATAATTATATTTATCCGGTTGATGCCGCCGGTTTATCCGCTGTAATAGAAAATATCTGGAAAAATAAGCCGCCGGTTTGTTATCCGGACGATGACAGCCGGTTAAAAGAAGCGGTAGGTTTGCTCATATAAAGATACCGCGTAGGGGCGGGTTTGAAACCCGCCCCTACAATAGCAGTGGAAATCTTTAGGGGTTGTTATGAACATATTACAAGTAGTCCCTGAATTAAATGTCGGCGGAGTGGAGACCGGCACAGTGGAACTGGCCAGGCACTTGGTTCGGCTGGGGCACAAGGCAGTAGTTGTTTCCGCAGGTGGCGCATTGGTCAAGGAGTTGGAAGCAAGCGGTGCCGTGCATTATCAGCTTCCCGTGCATAAAAAATCGCTGTTCTCTATGGCCAGGCTTGTTCCGCAGCTGGCCGAGATCATTAAAAAGGAAGAGATAGATATAGTGCATGCGCGCTCGCGCGTGCCGGCCTGGATAGCCTATTTTGCCTGTCGGCGCACAAAGGCGGTTTTTATGACCACCTGCCACGGTTATTATCGTAAGCATGTTTTCAGTTACGTGATGGGTTGGGGCAAGCGGGTGATTGCTTTAAGTAACGCCATTGCCCGGCACATGATCGAGGATTTCGGCGTTCCCCATGAACGCATACGCCTGGTGCCGCGCAGCGTGGACCTGGAAAAATTTAAATTCATTAGCCCGGATAAGAAACGCAAGAAAGATTTTAACGTCGGTATCATCGCCAGGATCACTCCGCTTAAGGGCCACCTTTTTTTCATTAAGGCCATGGCCAAGGTCGCCCGGGCCGTCCCGTACCTGAAGATCTGGATAATAGGAGATGCACCCGCCACACGCCAGGCGTATAAAGAACAGGTGCAGGTTCTTACTAAGAGGCTTGGCCTCTGGCATTGCACCGAATTCCTGGGCACGCAAAGAGATATCCCGGAGATACTTTCGCAATTGGACGTGGTGGTATTGGCCACGGTCACGCAGGAGGCCTTTGGCCGGGTGATTGTGGAGGCCCAGGCAGCGGGTGTCCCGGTTGTCGCCACCAAGGTCGGCGGCGTCGTGGATATTATCAGCGATAAGGAAACCGGGCTCTTAGTGCCGCCAAGCGATCCACAGAGCATGGCCGAGGCAGTGATAAAGCTGTTTAAGGACCCGGGCCTTTGCGCCTCGATTGCGGAAAAAGCCCTGAAAAAAGTACGCGCTCTCTATAACACCGCGTTGTTTGTGGAGAACACCTTGAAGGTATATGAGGAGGCCCTAAGCAATTTCAAAATATTGATCATTAAGATCAGCTCATTGGGAGATGTTATTCTCTCGACCGCGGCAATGCGCTCGATCAGGGAAAAATTCCCCCGCCACAGCCATCACATCAGCCTGTTGGTGGGCCAGGAGTCACGGGACGCGGTCCTGCGCTGTCCCTTTATAGATGAATTACTGGTCTGTAACTTAAAATCCAGGGATAAAGGCCTGCGCGGGATCTTTAATCTTTCCGAAATGCTGCGCAAAAAGAATTTTGATCTCGTAATCGATCTGCAGAACAACCGCAAGAGCCATATCCTGTCTTATTTAAGCGGGGCGCGCGAGCGTTACGGTTTTAATAACGGCAAGTTTAGTTTTCTGCTCAACCATCGTATCGCAAACGATGCGCCGTTAATGCTGCCGGTCGCGCACCAGTTCAGGGTCTTAAACATGCTCGGGATCGAATCAGGCGATGCGCGCCTGGCACTCTGGCCTTCAAAGGAAGACGAGAGCTATATCGAGGAGCTATTGAGCGCGGAATGGCTCAGCAGCAGCCAGAAGATCATCGGGATAAATATCAGCGCGAGTGTTAAATGGCTGACCAAGAATTGGCCGGCGCAAAACATATTAAAATTATGCTCTGAATTAAACAGGCGGGATATGCGCGTGGTGATTACCGGCACGGATAAAGATCTTAAAACGGCGCAGTTTCTGGTTAATTCGCTTAAAGGGGCAAAGATCATCAATGCCTGCGACCGGACCACGATCAATCAATTGGCAAGCCTTATCAAAAAATGCAGCGTGTATATTTCGGCTGATTCTTCGCCGCTGCATATCGCAGCCGCGGTCCATACCCCGGTTGTAGCACTTTTCGGCCCCACTGACCCGCGCAGGCACATGCCCCCGGCGGATAAATGCGTGGTAATTAGAAAAGATATAGAATGCGGCCCATGTTATAAAGAGCAATGCAAAGAAATAAAATGCATGCAGGCAATAAAGCCCGAAGAAGTATTGGAGGCGGTGCGGCAGTTACTGGAGGAGAAGTAACCAGAAACCAGTTAACAGTAACCAGATTGATATGTTCCGTGGGGCGTAGGACGTAAGGACGTGGGATGTAAAAACAAAGTCAAAATCGTAAATCAAAACCTTTATTATATTTTACGTTCCTTTATCTTATTTATCTTTTGAATTTACGTCCCACGTCCAAGCGACCCGCTACAAAGATTGTTGAGGAACGGACGTCCGACGTCCTACGGTACATATACCGGTTTCTGTACTCTGGTTACCGGTTACTTAATTAAGCTCATGCATATTTTATATTTGACTAATCATTTGAACACCGGCGGCATCACCCAATACCTCTTGAGCCTTTCTGCAGGCTTAAAAAAGCGCGGCCATGATATTTACCTTGCCTCCGCAGGCGGTGAGTTAGAAGGTGAATTCTTGCGCTGCGGCATAACCTGTTTTAAGATGCCCTTGAGGACAAAATGCGAGTTTGCGCCAGGTGTGTTTGCCAGTTTTTTTAAATTACTTCCGCTGGTCCGAAAATATAAAATTGATATTATCCATTGTAATACGCGGGTCACGCAGGTGACGGGATGCCTGTTGAGTAAATATTCAT
>JAUYEC010000005.1 GCA_030691585.1 Candidatus Omnitrophota bacterium | reverse complement strand
AAACAGAAAATTTTCTCTTAACAATTAGTCCACTGAATAGGGGAAGTACAATCTGAAGACTTCGTGGCTTCTACTCTGACTGAAACATTGAGGAATTTAAAGATGAAAATCCCTTTTCTTACCGTCGCCTTAAAACGCGCGGCCCGTAGCCGGCTCAGGCGGATTATGAGAGGCTATCGGTTTCTTAAAGAATCCAATCAGCTTGGCTTAATTGTTGCTGTACAAAATGACCTGATAAATACACATTTTGGTAGGGTTGGCCGCAATGCTTCAAAAATCTTTTTTGGTACTGGTGTTGCGCAGGCGGAGTTGATTACTCGCCAGTATCTGCTTGCACGGATTGGCGGCATTGGTTTGACTAAAGCCCTGCTTTGTTCTTTGGGAGTAAAGGGTTCTCCTGTTGTTTATCCGATGCCGAAGCTATGGCAGCAAGTGGTAGCCAGGCACGGATTTTCCGTGGCAAGAATGCGTTGTTCCTTTGCGTGGGCCGGGCATTTATTGCTTTTTTGGGGTTATGGCGTTTTGTCCATCGTAAGGCAGATTTATGTATCGTTACGCGAAGCGATTCGTCCGCAGTTACCGGCTTTGGGTCGCTACGTATATTTCGTAGGATTGGTCGCCGGCAATTTGCCTCAGCCCTGTCGGGATGGCCACAGTCATGATATTGTTACTTGGTATATCCGCTGGAAGGGAAGAGCAGAGCATATAGATGCACTCTGCCATGGAGTAGTCAATGTCAAGGTTTGTAATGTGGATGGTTTTCCTGTGGTGTTCAGTCCCTATTTGATTCCGCCCCTAGATACTTTTACTGGTTTGGTTCGTTTTTTGGCCTGGGCGCTTGCGGCGGCGTTGCGCTCAGTTTTGGATTTGTTTAGGGGACACTGGTGGCATAGCATGTTGCTGGCAGAGTCTACTAAGGCCGCAATGGTTCGCTTTCAGGAGACCGACAAGCTGGCCAAAGATTATGTTTTTCACAATTCCGGAACGATATACCGGCCCTTATGGACTTATGAGGCAGAAGATAAAGGGCTGCGGATCACTTCTTATTTTTATTCAACAAATATGGAGGGCTTCAAACGCCAGAATGGGCATCCTATACAAGTGAACATTTGGCAAGCTATGAATTGGCCTCTGTATCTGGTTTGGAATGAATATCAGGCGGATTTTATGCGGCGAGCGGTGGGTGAAGCTGCGAATATCGAAGTTGTGGGGCCGATTTGGTTTCATGCGGGATCTATTCAAACGCCTGAGCTACCCCCCAGATCTGTGGCTGTGTTTGATGTGCAGCCGCATAGGAGTTCTCGATATCAAATACTGGGCGAATCCCAGGAGTATTATGTTCCCAAGACAGCTAATCAGTTTCTTTTAGACATTCATACTGTCATACGGGAATGCGGGGGTGCGATGGTTCACAAGCGTAAGCGTAATATAGGGAAAATACTTCACCCGAAATATGAAGCCCTGGTAAAGACCCTCGCCAAGGCTGATGACGTTTTTTCTATTGAGCCAGACACATCTGCGATTAGGGTTATCGAAGGTTGTTCTGCGGTGATTTCGATGCCGTTTACCTCTACTGCATTGTTGGGAAGAGAATTAAACAAACAATCTGTTTATTATGATCCCCACGGCGTCGTGCAAAAGGATGACCGAGCCGCTCATGGGATACAGATCTTGTGTGGAAAAGACGAATTGCGGGATTGGTTAACAGGTGTATTTGAGTCAACCGAAAATGCTTATACGCGATAATCTATAAACTGCAATCGCGCATAGGATGCTATATTGGAAAATTCTTTTAACTGTTTTAGGTAGGAGTTCATAACAGAGGTCTTAATGGCTTGGAGTTTTGAGGGGAGCAGGTATTGATGTCAAAGGTTTCGATTATTCATGTTCGTGACTTGCGAAGTTTGCGCATCCAGGATAAACAGGACTTCCGTTTTTGTTTTTTGTGCGAAGATTATGAGGGTTTTGTTTTTGCTGAGAAGGCTTGGCCATCGCTTGTGTCTTTTGACCAGCTTGATGCGGATTTTTCTACGGTATATGCCGATGTTAAAAGAGAACTCCTTTCGGCCTGGGGGCAATTGAATGCGCGGTATTCTTCGTTTGCTTGGTGGAGCGGGCAGCTTGCGTCGAAGAATGTGGGCGCGAACGCTTTTGCTGAGCTGGTCGTCCATTATTTTCGGGCTAAAAGGGTTATCATGGATGATCAAAGGACTATTATTTTTGTTGTTGATAGTCCGGCGCTGGCGGGTATGGTCGCTGACTTGGCCAGGAAAGCAGGGCGCCCTGTCGAGGACCGGCTTTATTGGGAAAGGCTGGCGGTTGTCCGTTTTTCTCTGGTTTGGGCGAGAATTGTCGCCAAATGTGCCATTGTAGTTTGGGGTATTATCAATAGGATCATGGCGGCGCGGCATATCCCGTCTCTTCGGGAGCCTGCGAAGGCGTTTCAGGGGCGGGTTGTGTTGATGAGGACCTGGATCACGGAAGGCAATTTTGATAAAGCAGGAAAGTTTAGAGAGCGTAATTTTGGCGAACTGTCGGAATGGTTTCTCAAAGAAGGATATTATGTCCTGATTTTACCGATGTTTTTCAATTTAAAAAGGCCACTACGCGATATTTATCGTTTTTTGGCTTCTAGCGGGCGTCATGTCGTTGTTCCTGAGAAATATTTGACGTTAGGCGATCATCTTCGGATTATCCGGGATGCTTTGCGGCTTAGCCTGATACGTGTTTCGGGCTTAATGATAAAAGGTGAGGATTTGTCACCGCTTATGAATGAAGTTCTTGAGCGGTCCGGGTTTGACATGTCCTTGGTTGAGTTAAACGCCGCAGCGTATTTGTTGCTACGATTAAAGGCGCGGGGAGTAGATCTCTCTATGGTAGTGTATCCATTTGAAGGTAATGCCCAGGAACATCCGTTTATCCTTGTGATACGTTCTTCTTTTCCTAAGGCAAAGATCTTAGGGTATCAGCATACTGTTTCATATCCAGATCAGTTGTCATATTATCTTGCTGACCAGGAGAAGTTTGCTCGTCCCTTGCCGGATAGGATCGTTTGTAGTGGCTCGGCTTATCCGCGTTTTCTGGCGAGAAATGGATTTCCTAGAGAAATATTGCTGGATGGCCCGAACCTAAGGTTTACGCAGGTGCATGTGCCTGTAATTGAAGGTGCGAAAGGATCAGGGATTCTTTTACCGTTGACGTTTAGCTATAAGTTGACATTCGATCTTTTCCTTAAGGTCTACGGTGTGTTTCAGGGCAGGGGAGGCATTAAAGTATCTGTCAGGCCTCATCCGCTGCTTGATCGCAGGAAGCTAAAAGTTTTTTTGAATAATATCGGGGCCGAATGGGAGTTCGCGGATGAAGGGTTGGTACAAGATTGGTTCGGTCGTGTCCGGATGGTGATCACGACAGGGGCTTCGGTTACGACACTTGAGGCGGTCGTTGCCGGGGTTCCGGTGATCCGTGTGGCGCCTTCATTAACGTTTCACTATGACTGTCTCCATACGCTTGACTACCCGGTGCCAGTCGCGTATAGCATTGCGGATATCCGGGACCGTCTTGAGCTTATTGACCGTTTATTGTTTTCGGATCCGGATGTCTTCAGGAGGTCAGCCAAGGAAGCATTAGAGGCGTATTTTTGCCGGACGGACGACCGTAATATAAAGGTATTTCTAAAAGGAGAATAATATGCTGTTTAGTAAAGGTGATGGGTTGCCTTGCGTTTGGCGTGTCAGGAAAGGGCAAAAGAGTATCGGGTCATGGCTCACTATTCCGAATACAAGTGTTGCCGAAATCATGTCTTCGGCGGGTTATGACTGGCTGGTGGTAGACATGGAGCACAGTCCGATCGGGGTACGTGAAGCGGAAGAGCTAATCCGTATCGTATCGCTCCACGGGTTGCCGGTGTTGGTGCGCGTTGGCGTTAATGATGCACATTTGATCAAGCGCGTTTTGGACCACGGGGCGTCGGGGGTCATCGTGCCAATGGTCAATTCGCGCTCGGATGCTGAGCACGCGGTTGCGGCAGCCCATTTTCCTCCGCGTGGTATCCGTAGCGTTGGGCTTTCCCGGGCGCAAGGATACGGTGTCAAGTTTCATGAATATCAGGTATGGGCCAGGAAGAATACCGCGGTCGTTGTGCAGATCGAACATATTGATGCTATCCGTAATATACGTGAGATTCTG
>JAUYEC010000158.1 GCA_030691585.1 Candidatus Omnitrophota bacterium | reverse complement strand
AACCTCCCGGCCCATGATCGTCCTCTTTAAATGCGCGTCGCCGTTATCCTCGCCGGTAAGGTTGTGCCGATACTTATCCAAGCCGCGCGGGGCAAGCTTTTCCAGCCAGGCGGAAAAATCGCTATGCAGCCCGGATTCATCATCGTTAATAAAAACCGAGCTGGTGATATGCATGGCGTTAACCAGGCAAAGGCCATCTTTAATCCCGCTCTTTTTTACCGCATCTTCGACCTGCGGAGTTATATTGATAAATTCATGCTTGTTTTGCGTGTTAAACCACAAATACTCTGTATGCGATTTCATTCTAAAATTTCTCCCAGTGGATCAATTCTTTCAGGCCCCTTTTCTGGGCAATATTAAAACTATCTTTTGATTTCGGGTAACCGAGTGAAACCAAGCTCACCAATTTATAGCCGGCAGGCGCATTCAATAACTTAGCCACATCGGCGCAATAGGGTTTTTTGTCTCCTGCAACCCAACACGAGCCGATGCCAAGCGCTGCGGCGGCAAGCATGATGTTACAGGTGGCCGCGCATCCATCTTCCAAATAATATTTTGTATCGGCGCAGAATACCGCGATGCAAGCTTTTGCTCTATCCAGAAACCGGCCATTCTCGGCTAATTCAGCGAGTTTTTTTAAGGTTGGCGCCTGGGTGATCACAACAAATTCCCACGGTTGGACATTTCTGGCGGTAGGAGCAAACCTGCCTGCATCTACTATTTTCTCCAAGAGATCCTTAGCTATCTCTTTGTCCGCGTATTCCCGGATACTTCTTCTTGTTCTAAGAATTTCTAACGGATCCATTTCTTCCTCCCTGCCTATGCGACAATATCAATCTTCTGCCCGCCAAACTCCACGGAATCTCCTGCGCGGAGCTTGCGGCGGACACGCGATTCCACCGCCCCGTTGACCGAGACTGCACCCGCCTGTATCTGCTGTTTGGCTTCAGCGCCGTTTACAACAAGATGCAGGGCCTTTAACACATTATCCAGCTCAATAAACTCAGTTTTTAGTTTAAATTCCATCAGTAAAAAACCTTACCGGGCATTGCCGCCCATTCCTTAAAAAGCTTTGCGCATTCTTGCACCAGGACACCGACGGTAATCTTGATACTGCTTTTGCCTAAAGAGGCCAGCTTAGCGGTAGAAATATTCAATTCGTTAAAACCAGCCTTTTTAGCGTCGCGGGTCTCAGTCCCATAGATTATCTTTTTGATCCCTGCCCAGTGTATCGCAGAAAAACACATCGGACAGGGCTCGGTGGTAGAATATATCACACAATCAGAAAGATCATAAGTTTTTAATTTTTTGGAGGCTATTCTTATCGCGTTGATCTCAGCATGGCAAGTGGCATCGTTTTTTAAAACCGTATTTCTTGAAACGGCGATCACCCGCCCATTCCGAACAATGCAGGCGCCAAACGGCCCGCCCGAGAGGCTCTTGAAATTCTTCCGCGCCTCTTTTATAGCCAACCCCATAAATTTTTTATCTTTCATCATTTATAGTTTAGACCCCGAGAGAAGTTCCCTTGCTCCAAGCTTATCTTGGATATAAACTTCCGGGATAAATTCCATTGAGTTAGGGATAAGGTCGGCCATAATTTTTTTTATGCCTGCCTGCTGGGTCTGGTTTTGCGGGTCAAAAACGGGATTTTGGCTAAGATCATTCAATAAAAGGATGACCGGATCGCGCGGGAACATATAACCCTCTAAAAGCTGCTTAATGAGTATGAAAAAATAATCCGGTTTGTCTTTAAACACATTTACCGCGGTCTTAAAATTGATCTTCCCCCAATCGGCGTCCACGGTTTTGCGGATCAGCGCGTAGGCAGAAGAATACTTGATCATCTGGACCTGGCCGGGGGCGAGTTTCGCGGCAGTATTCATGATCACAGCGGTAAACTCCGCATGCCTGAACGTTTTTATCTCCCTGTGTATATCGATGGTCAAGAGGTCAAAAATATAAATGCCGCGCACGCCGGCTACAGCGCTTATCGTGCTGCGTTTTACAAAATCTTCTATTGCTTCCCAAAGGATCTTTTCGTCGTTGCGGATAAAATTCAACGCCAGGAAAACGCAGGCCTGGCTCTCACGGACCGCTCTATATTGACGGACCTTCTCCTCATTATGCCCGATATATGAAATTTCGTCAAACCGCGGCATATGCGTGAAAAGATTTGAATTTTGAAATCCGGAATCAATTAAATTCATAATTAGCTAAAATTCCTAACCCTTCTGGCGGTTGGCTAAATCAGTCAATGAAGTACTGAACCCCTCCACGACACAGGCCATGCTCTCAAAATCCAGCGTATTCCAGGTATCGGCACTCGTGTGGTATGTGTTATTTCTAAGAAAGACCGTATCGCCTACCATCACCGCCGGATAACCCGCCTTCCAGAAAGACCAGTGATCGCTGAAATCTATTGCGGGGTCGAAGTTGGTTGAGAGCAATACAATGGGGAACCGGGAATTCCTCTGGAAAGATTTTATCAGAAATGCGCTTAAGTCACGGGACCCGGAGTTGGAGGATACAGAAATAAAATTCCCCCTATTCGGGAGGAACAGCCCGGTGATCACGGGAAAATACCTCTGGGAATTAACCTTATCCGTATAATAACCGATCATATCAAACATCACCGCGGCCTTGATATCTTCTCCCTCGGCCTTGGCCTGGCGGATAAATACCTGACTGCCCATAGCAGCCGTCTTAAAAAACGGCTCCTCTTCATTGGTAAAAAAACAGAACTCAATACTGTTGACGGTGGGCCTGTTTTTTAAAACCCGGGCCAACTCTAAAACCGCGGCTACACCGCTGGCATTATCATCCGCTCCGGGAGTGACCACAGTGTCATAATGGGCTCCGGCGATGATCACTTTATTGGGCGCGCCTGACCCATTTTTGCGGGCGATGATATTCTCCACCAACTTATCCTGCAAAGTATATTTCTGCAATTTAACCGCGTAACCATAAGACTCAAGCTGTTTCGTGATATAATCCGCCGCCTGCGCCAGCTTCGGATAATATTCAAGATCACGCTCTCCGATCTCCTCGGAAAGCATGCGCACATGGGCTTTAAGCCTTTCTGCGATTTGTAAGTTATACGACTTGGGCCGGGTCCGCGGAGCAAAGAAGTTCCATCCGAAGGTAAGCGCATACGCCGCCGCCATTATGCACACACCGATGATTACGAAACCTATAACCCCGCGCGTTATTCTCATATTTTAAAAGGGG
>JAUYEC010000130.1 GCA_030691585.1 Candidatus Omnitrophota bacterium | reverse complement strand
CTGCCGGCGCTCTTTTTATAAACCTTGTTTCTTATATTCCAACTGTCTGCCAGATGATGAATGAATTCCCAGGTCTCTTTTAAGGGCTGATAGATTATTTCGTAACCTTTTAAGTTACGATCTCCCTTCCCGTCATAGCGCTTGATATATAAAGGCATTAACGCGTCATCCGGCCGCAGGTCTAACGCATTTTTATAAACACCGTCTCTGAGCATAAACGGGTGATCCGGCGTGCATTTTATTTCGGTCCCGTCATCCAAGGTGATCTTGACGAGCTTGGCGTTTTTGCGGGTAAGACGAGGCCTCTTTATTTCGGCTGCCTCAATCTTTTGCTCTTGCGCGTTGAAGCTGAATGTATAATTTCTTTTTCCTTGATTAGCTTCTTCAATTAATTCTATAAAGGTAAGCGCCCTTCCGTCAGTCAACCGCACCAAGGTGTCCTTAGTAAAACAACCGAAGTTGCCCTGGCCGTCGACCAAAGGATAGCGCAGGGAAAAATCCTGCGCCATTCTCACCAATGAATCATAGACCGCGACGTCGCCGTGCGGATGGTATTTACCCAAAACCTCGCCGACGATGCGCGCGCATTTTTTATAAGGCTTGGAATGCTCCAGGCCCAATTCCTGCATCGCAAAAAGGATACGCCGGTGCACCGGCTTGAGGCCGTCGCGCACATCAGGCAGGGCGCGCCCGACAATAACGCTCATCGCGTAATTAAGGTATGAATCCTTTACTTCTTCCTCAATATATACCGGGACTATTTTTTCGTTGCGCGTATACATTTTATATATCCAAATTTTTGACCTGGTGCGCGTGAAGCTCAATAAACTCACGGCGCGGCTCCACCTGGTCGCCCATTAAAACGGAAAACATCTTATCCGTTTCCACCGCGTCTTCCAATGTCACCTTTAAGAGGGTCCGCTTTTCCGGGTCCATAGTAGTTTCCCAAAGCTGCTGCGGATTCATTTCACCCAAGCCCTTGTATCTCTGGATGTGCATCCCCTTGGTGGCTATTTCCTGGATGTAACTTAACACTTCCTTTAAGCTGAACAAGTCCTTAGAGTCTTTGTCGTTATTTATGCGATAAAGCGCCTTGAGTTTTACCGTTGTGTCAGACTTAGACCCTGCCTTTGGCGCAACTATCTCGAAGCCGTAGGTGGACATATCCAAACCCAGCTTCTCTATTTTGGCAATCACCTGGTCAAGCTCTTCTGCCTCAAAAAGCTCCAAAACATCAGCTTGACCCGTTTTCTCCTCTTTTTCGGTAAGCTCTGCCAATTCCTTATCAGAATAAAGAAAATGCTCCTCGCCCCCCACTTTTACCCTGTAAATAGGCATTTTTTTGGTCTTAGGATGCCTAAAAGTGAGGTATTTTACGATTATTACTCCCTTTTTGGCTAAATGCTTACCAATCTTGTCAAGCTCCACCAGCAACGATAAAAGCTCCTTTAATTGATTATCTGTAAAGGTATTCTTATCCTTGAGACAAACAAGCTTATGGCCTTCCTGGCCGAGATCCAAAACCATCTCATCCATCTGCTGTTCAGTCTGGATATATTCCTCACGGTTGCCCCTCTTGATCTTATAGAGCGGCGGCTGAGCGAGATAGACATAGCCACCCTGGACAAGCTTAGGCATATGGCGATACAAAAGAGTCAACAAAAGCGTGCGTATGTGGGACCCGTCTACGTCGGCATCAGCCATGAGAATAACCTTGTGATAGCGTAATTTAGCGATGTCAAATTCCTCGCCGATGCCGGTCCCCAGAGCTGTAATAATAGTGCGGATCTCTTCATTGGAGAGAATTTTGTCCATCCGCGCCTTTTCTACGTTTAAGATTTTCCCCTTGATCGGCAATATCGCCTGAAAATGACGGTCCCTGCCCTGGCGCGCGCTGCCCCCGGCGGAATCGCCTTCCACCACATACATCTCGCATAACGCCGGGTCCCGTTCCGAACAGTCAGCTAGTTTGCCCGGCAGGCCGGCGCCTTCCAACGCGCCTTTTCTGCGCGTTAATTCCCGCGCCTTGCGCGCTGCTTCGCGGGCGCGCGAGGCCACGATAACTTTGTCCACCATCTTGTTAGCCACCGAAGGGTTTTCTTCAAAATAGGCGGATAATGAATCCAGGCTTGCCGACGCCACCAGCCCTTCTACTTCGGAATTACCCAGTTTTGTTTTTGTCTGGCCCTCGAATTGCGGATTAGGAACCTTGACGCTAAGCACCGCGGTCAGGCCTTCGCGCACATCCTCGCCGGTGATGCCGATCTCGTCTTTGATCAGATTTTTTGACTTGGCATAGGCGTTGATGGCCCGGGTTAAAGCGGATTTAAAACCGGACAGGTGCGTGCCGCCCTCGATAGTATTGATGTTGTTGGCAAAGGAAAACAGGGCCTCGGCATAACCGTCGTTGTACTGCAAGGCCACTTCTAAAATCACGTCGTCCTGCTCCTTCTGGAAATAAACGACCTTGTTGTGCAATAAAACTTTATTTTTATTTAAATACTCAACGAACGAAACAAGGCCGCCGGAAAATTCGAAGACCGCTTCTTTGTCCGTGCGCTCGTCTGCCAACTTGATCTTTAAACCCTTATTCAAAAAGGCCAACTCTCTTAAACGCTGAGACAATATATCGTAGGAAAAATCTATTTTGCTGAAAATAGTCTTGTCCGGCTTAAAGGTGATCTTGGTGCCGGTAGAAGTGCTTTTGCCGATAGTGGTCAGCTTGGAAACAGTCTTGCCGCGCTCATACCTCTGATGATAAATCTTGTTGTCTCTTTTTATCTCGGCTTCCAGCCAATCAGACAGAGCATTAACGCAGCTGACGCCTACGCCGTGCAGGCCGCCGGAAACCTTATAGATACGGTGGTCAAATTTACCGCCGGCATGCAGAGTAGTCAGGGCCACCTCCACCGCCGGTTTCTTCTCGGTCTTGTGCATATCAACCGGTATGCCGCGGCCGTTATCGCTGACGCTGACGCTATTGTCCCGGCGGATAACTACCTCGATTGTATCGCAGTAGCCAGCCAGGCTCTCATCAACGCTATTGTCCACCACCTCATAAACCAGGTGATGCAAGCCCCGCACCGAAGTATCGCCGATATACATCGCGGGCCTGCGCCTTACCGCTTCCGTGCCTTCCAACACCTGTATAGTTGTGGCGTCGTAAGGCTTATCTTTAGCCGGTTTATTGGCCGCCGGTGCTTCTTTCTCTGCCTGCCCTTTTTGTTTCGTCACCTTAAATCTCCCATGCGCAAAGATATATCTTCAATGCCGGATAGTTCTTTGCTTAACTTCTCTATCAACTCGTTTTTTCTTAAATTCAATTTATAATACACGGAGGAAGAGTCCACAAGGATGCCCAAAATACCTTTTCTAAAATAATTACACTTTATATGCGCCAGCTCGTTTTTTGTCAAGACCTTTTTTAACAGCTCCCTCGTATCGTCGCCGGCGGCCTTCTTTTTTTGCGCCAGGCCCTGCATGACGGCATTAATGGTATCTTTGATTATTTCCATACTAGCGCATCCCGAAACGAATCTGCGGGGGCGGGCTTAAAACCCGCCCCCACAATAGCCCGCATTTACCCCAGGCGCATCGGCAGCACAATATAAACATAGCCTGCGCTGCGCACCACTCCGGGTTTTTCACTGTCGATCAATTCCAACTCCACCTTCTCGTCGGCCAAGTTCTTTAAGACATCCATCAGGTACGCGGGATTAAATCCAATGACCAATTCCTTGCCCTGATATTCCACGGCTATCTCTTCGCGCGACTCTCCGATATCCGGGGTGGATTTAGAAACGACTAACTTATTCTTAAACACCTCGAGCTTTACCGCCTGGTAATCCTGAGTGGCCAAAAGCGCGGCCCTTTTAACCGCCAGCAAAAATTGATTCCGCCCAATCTTCATCTTGCCGCCGGAAACCGGCGGTATTACCTGCTGGTAGTCAGGAAACTCCCCTTCTATTAAGCGCGAGATGATCACCACGTCCCCAAAATCAAACAGCATCTGGTTCTGCCCGAGCATTATAACCACTTCTGGGCCGTCTTTTAAATTCCTGTTCAATTCGTGGATAGTTTTGATCGGGATTATGACGGAAATACTCTTATCCATTTCCTGATCGATCTTCTTCTCGGCGATAGCCAGGCGTTTGCCGTCGGTAGCCACCAACACCAGGTTGCCTTTATTGATTTTAAATAAAATACCGTTTAAAACATACCTGGTCTCATCCGTGGAGGCGGCAAATACCACCAGGCCCAACATCTGTTTTAAAATTGCCTGCTCTATTTTAATCACTTCCTTATCTTTAAACTCCGGAAGTTTAGGAAACTCCTCACGGCCCAGCCCCATAATCTTAAACTGACAGGATTCAGTGTCGATTATCACCAGATTATTCTTTTTAGTGGTAATAGAGATACTGTCACTGGGTAATTCCCTTATAATATCGCCAAACCTTTTCGCCGGTACAGTGATAGCGCCGGCTTCCTGTATATCCACAGGTATTACACAGGTTATACCTACATCTAAATCCGTGGCAGTCAGGCGGATCTTGTCCTGATAAGTCTCCAATAAAATATTGGAAAGTATAGGCAGTGTTGATTTTGCGGTAATTATATTTTGCACTGCCTGGATCCCTTCGCACAATACTTTTCTTTCAACTTTAAATTTCATCCCCCGCTCCTTTTATTATATTTATTTCTAAAAACCACATATCGTCATAGTATTAAAGGGGTTTTGTTTCTGTGGAAAACCATATAACTTAAATAACGGCGCACAGTTCTAAAAATAATATCCTTTGGATAACCGCTTATTTACTATTGAATAGTCTGTATAACCCGCTCCACCCGTTCTTTCAGTGATATATCCTCGCGGATACATTGTTTTATTTTATTATACGAGTGTAAAACCGTGGTATGGTCCTTGCCGCCAAAATATTTACCTATTTCGGGCAAGGAGAGGTCAGTCAACTCTCTGCTTAAAAACATAGCTATTTGCCTGGGCAACACTATTGTTTTATTGCGGCGCTTGGTCTTGAGGTCCGCTAATGATACGCCGAATTCTTCGGCAATACAGCGTTGAATAAAATCAACGGTAATAAGTTTTTTTGGTTCTTTAAGTAAGTCTTTCAGCACCTCTTTAGTTAATTCCAGGGTGATGGGTTTCTCCTCGAGCAAAGAATATGCTATGACCTGGATCAACGCCCCTTCTAATTCGCGGATGTTGGTCTTGATAAGCTGGGCGATAAAAAAGATCACTTCGTAGGGCACGTCTATGGACTCGCGCTCATTTTTTTTCTTCAGTATGGCGACGCGCGTTTCCAGGTCCGGCGGCTGGACGTCGGTGGTCAGCCCCCAGCCAAAACGGGAAACCAGCCTTTCCTGCAGATTGGAGATTTCTTTCGGCGGCCTGTCCGAGGAGAAAATGATCTGTTTGTGCGCGTCATACAAAGTGTTAAAGGTATGAAAAAATTCTTCCTGGGTGGATTCTTTGCCGGCGATAAAATGAATATCGTCTATGACCAGGACATCGACATTGCGGTATTTTTGCCTGAAGGCCGAAGTGGTCCGGTGCTGGATGGCCTCGATCAACTCATTGGTGAACCGCTCCGAAGACAGATAGCAGATTTTAAGATTACCCGGCGCTGCGGTTTTGATATGGTGGCAGACCGCCTGGATCAGGTGGGTCTTGCCCAGCCCCACCCCGCCGTAAATAAACAACGGATTATAAGCCTTAGCCGGAGATTGCGCCACTGCCAGCGAATAGGCGTGCGCGTGGCGGTTAGCCGGCCCGACCACAAAATTTTCAAAAGTATAACGCGGGTTCAGCTGATTGCCGGTTCTGGGTTCCGCGATTCTTGTGGCCGGCTCTGCGGCGCGGCTCGTACCGGCGGCGGCAGTTAATTCCGGCCCCACCGCTAAGTTAACAGATATCTTTGCCGCAGAGACGGCGTTAAGAGCGTCGCTTAAAAGCTGGTTATAATGCTTTTGCACCCATTCTTTAAAAAATTGATCGGGCGCCTCCAGGGTCAGCGTTGCCGCGTCCTCTATCCTGGGTTTCAAGGGCTGTATCCATGTCGCGAATACAGTCTCCCCGAGCTTGTCTTTAAGCGAGGTTTGTGTATTCAGCCAAAGTTGAAGTATGTCGTCCATGGGCCCGGCGGTTGTCCACAGTATATACACATCTTGTATAACTCTGTGGAAAAACAAAATGGCTCTAAAATAGCGACTACAATATCGCCGGCCGCGATTTTTTTACTGGGACAAAAAAGACTGCGGCCAAAACAACTTACAGGCAACCATTATACAGTAATTCTGGAACGCGTCAACAAAAAAAGAATCGCGCCGTGTTAAAATATCCGGCCGCGCCGCGTAAAAAACAATGATTTTTCGGGAACCCGGATAAAATCTGCGCGCGGCAAACAGCGATTTTGCCGTCGGGGCGCTTGGCCGTCCGGGAGATAATGGCCGCGCCGGGCCGCCGGGCCGCTTGTTTGTCTTGACCGAAATACGTTTGTGTGTTACACTTACTTCAAATCTGCGGGACCCGGCGGGCTCCGGCATGCTGGGGTTTTTTTATCAGGCGCGGATGTTATTACAGATTAAGGAGATGGATATTCATGAAAAAAAATCTTAAGACTCCCACAAAGATCGTAGGCAAAAGGCGGCAAGGTTTTTTGGTCAAAATGGCCTCCAGGGCCGGAAGGAAGCTCTTGGCGCGCAGGCGGCAAAAGGGCCGTAAAAGGCTCTCTATTTAATGCTGCGCTACCTGGCTCTATGTGCCATTAAAGTGTACCAGAGGTATTTCAGGGTGATGTTGCCCTGCTCCTGCCGTTTTTGTCCGAGCTGTTCAGAATACTCGGCACAGGCAATCGGCAAGTATGGTATTTCTAAGGGTGCTTGGAAAGCACTGAAACGAATAGCGGTATGTCATCCCTTTTCCAGGAAGTCCGGGTATGACCCATTAACTTAAAAATTATGGAAAAACGTTCAATTTTAGCTATTGCATTGTCGATTATGGTGCTGTTACTGTGGTCGGCGTTAATGCCGAAACAGCAACCAGCTGCAAATAAAGCGCTTACAGAATCAGCCCCGATTGCTAGCCCAGCTGTTACTCTGCCTGTCCCAGTCACACCTGTTTCTGTTGCGCCTGCGGTTGAGGTCCAATTTCAAAATCCCCAGTTTGAGATCAGTTTTGATGAATCCTTGGCTGCTGTGCGCCAGGTTATCTTCAAACAGTACCTGGGGCACAAATTTATCTTAGAGAACGGTTTTGACATTTTGGACATTAATACGCCATTCAAAAAGGAGTCTGCGAGCGTCGATGGTGTGACTTTTGTCCAATTTGACGCAACGAAGAAGATTACAAAAGTATTTATTCTTTCTAAAATGTCCAATTTTGAGGGAGAGCTGCGAATTAATGTCCAATCTCAATCCAGTCAGCCGATCAAATTGGACATTCCTTTAATATTGGGCACACTAGACTTTGCGCCAGCTAATGTCCAATCCCGCTTCCAGGATGTTGTTGCTGTTAGCGCAGACAAGACCGCGTTCTTGAATGGACGCAAAGAAACCAAATTGGACAATATAAAATTTGCCTGCCTGCGCGAAAAGTATTTTAGCTTGATTGTTGAACCTGAGGAAAAAGACTGGCAAATGTTTGTGCGTAAATTAACCCCCCAGCGCTCACAAGTCGGGATAGTTGGCCAACCAATTACTTTATTGCCCGGTCAATCTATGGAGAGAAAATTCCGTATCTATTTGGGGCCACAGGATTTACAAATACTGAATAAGGTTAATCCGCAATGGGCGACGATTATAAACTACGGTTTTTTTGATTTTATCGGCCAGTTGCTCTTGCATTTACTGCAATTTTTCTTTGCTATCGTGCACAATTGGGGCTGGGCAATTGTCATCTTGAGTATTGCGGTCTATCTTATCCTTTATCCATTAACACTGAAACAAATGCGTTCGATGAAGGAAATGCAGGCGTTACAGCCGCGTATTGAGGAACTGCGCAAGTCCCTTAAGGATAATCCGCAAAAACTAAACAAAGAGATTATGGAGTTATATAAGGTACATAAAGTAAATCCTTTTGGCGGGTGTCTGCCTTTACTCTTGCAAATGCCGATTTTCTTTGCTTTGTACCAGGTCTTGTCGCGGTCTATCGCCTTAAAGGGGGCGCATTTCTTATGGATCAAGGATCTATCCGAGCCGGATCGATTGATTATGCTGCCTTCATCGTTGCCTATTCTAGGTAATGAAATTAATATTTTGCCTATTTTGATGGCAATTGTGATGTTCTTCCAGCAAAAAATGAGCATGACCGGAGCGCATGGCGCATCGGCTGACATGGCGCAGCAGCAGCAAAAAATAATGTTGATTATTTTCCCGGTGATGTTTGGGTTTATTTTTTACCGCATGCCGTCAGGCCTGGTATTGTATTGGTTCATTAATAGCGGATTAATGGTGGCATCGCAATTTTGGACAAAGAAGCCGGTTTTACAGCAGACAGGCTCGCCGCAGCGGGCAGGGAACAAATAATGTCCAAAACCAGCATTGAAGTAGAAGGCCGGGATGAGGAGGAGGCTATTAAAAAAGCCCTCAAGATCCTTAAATTGCCTAGGAGCAAGGTTAAAATAGAGGTTGTTTCTGAAGAAGAGAAGGGCCTTTTTGGTATGCCGGGCGCTAAGCCGGCCAAGGTTAGAGTGACACTTATTGCTGAAAATATGTAGGGGCGGGTTTAATACCCGCCCCTACGAGGCTTATGCTAGTATATATACTATATGTGCAGGCGAGTTCCTCGGGGAACCGGTAAACAAATATGGGTAAAGTTATTACAATATGTAATCAAAAGGGCGGAACCGGCAAAACGACTTCAGCGATTAATTTATCCACTTATTTAGCCTTAGCCGGTAAAAAAACCTTACTTATTGATTTAGACCCCCAGGCAAATGCTACCAGCGGTATAGGCATTGACAGGCATAATATCCAAAAAAGCACCTATAACGTGCTCCTGGAAGAAGCAGAAATGAAGGATGTGATCTTAAGCACAGCAGTCACTAATTTATTAGTAGCGCCGTCCAGCCTGGATTTGACTGGCGCAGAAGTGGAATTAGTGAGCGCGCTAGGCCGGGAATATCGCTTAAAGCGCGCATTGAATAAGGAAAAAGATAATTTTGATTT
Source organism: Candidatus Omnitrophota bacterium (assembly GCA_030691585.1). Taxonomy (GTDB): domain Bacteria; phylum Omnitrophota; class Gorgyraeia; order Gygaellales; family Profunditerraquicolaceae; genus JAUYEC01. Next base: position 709 of record JAUYEC010000130.1, on the reverse strand, counting down.
CATATTGATAGACTCGCCGCCGTCGTTGGGATTGTTGACCATTAATGCCTTGTGCGCGGCAGATTCAGTGCTCATTCCGGTGCAATGCGAGTATTACGCTTTGGAGGGATTGACGCAACTCCATAATACTATTAGACTTGTGAGAGATAACCTCAACCCTGACCTGGACATAGAAGGCGTGCTGATGACTATGGCGGATTATCGCACAAATCTAACTCGTGAGGTGATACAAGAGGCAAGGGCCTATTTTAAGGATAAGGTGTTTAATACAGTGATTCCGCGGAGCATCCGCCTCACTGAAGCGCCAAGCTTTGGTAAGCCGATTGCTCTATACAATAAAGATTCCATAGGCGCATTAAAATATGAAGAATTAGCTAAAGAGATTATAGGCATTAAAACTGCAAGTTCCGCAATACCGGAGGGAGATAACTAATGGAGAAAAAGGCATTGGGCAGGGGGCTCAGCGCGCTGATCAGGGGAAATGTCCAAAATGAGAATGTCCAAAATGAAATAAACAGCGGTATAAATGTCCAATTTGAGGATAAGAATGTCCAATTTGATATAAATCGCGTTATAAATGTCCAATTTGATAAAATTAAGCCTAACCCTTTTCAGCCGCGGGAAAATTTCAATGATGAGGGCATTGCCGAGCTGGCGCAGTCTATAAAGGAAAAAGGGGTGATCCAGCCGCTTATAGTTAGACGCAAGG
>JAUYEC010000122.1 GCA_030691585.1 Candidatus Omnitrophota bacterium | reverse complement strand
AATACCGTTATTGTTTTTCAAAAACTTTCCGATCAGGGAGAATTCAGGGGCGCAGTCAAAGATGCCGGCCAAGGCGGACACCGCCACAGTGAACCGGAAAGGCCAAGAATAGGCGTTCATGCCGCCGCCGCGCAGGCGGGTACGGACAATGGAGGAAATGATATTTTTAATCCTCCGTCGCACAATGAGTTAGGAGGAGGAAGGGTGGCACCTGGGGGAACGTCCCGCATAGTTCGGGAAAATCTGGCCCCACCGCTGGGGATGATCGGTTGGTTTTGGAAGTGGGCGATAAAGAAGAGCTGGGAATTCTGGGCAATTCTGGGGACACAGCACTCAATTCTCGCGTTAGACACCGCGCAAGCGAGGCCAAAACGTCGAATCCGCGGCATCGCCAGAACAATTTTGCTCATTGCGCTTGCAGCGTTCGTAGGAGTTACGACGACAGCGCTTATCTATTTCGGCGGCGCGGAGTTAAGCGCGGCGGTTATGCAGCAGTGGCAGCATTTCACCGCTCTCATCCAGCCCCACGCCGCCGCGGGCGCGCAAGGCCCGTGGCAATACGCGGGGGTAGGGTTTGCAGGATTAGCATGCGGAGCGCCGCAAGGCAAATTTACCGTTCTCTCCAGCGCCAGTCAAATAGAAAGCCCCCCAAACCTTCTTAGCCCGGCCCATATACATAACTTATGGCAGTGGGCAATACCAATAACTATATTAATCTTTGTCCTTATATATGGGTTTATAAGATTAAATAAAGAGCCTACAAAAAATTCCTTATACGCGTCCCCCTCCGAACTCAAAGAAAAGTTTAGTAAAAGGATGGCTCGGGTAAGAAATTTACTCTGCAATGAAGGATGGTGCCAGGAACACGCTGAACTTTTAACTCTATTTCTCTGGTCAAAAGATGGTATTAAGGCAAGAGTTTTTAAAGCTACTTCGGGACCTTTGCATTACTGGCTTGAGGTAGAAAAATGGGGCAGGTGGGTACTTGATCCCTATCCTGGGCTATACCCGTTGGATAGTCCAGTTTATGATTCTTCAGGAGGAGTAATTCTTGAGCCCAATTCTAAATATCAGTCTTTATATAAAGGTACCCCTTATGCGTTAAACCTAAAGCGGGAAGTTTTTTGGCTTGCGAATCGCTTGTTAGCAAAAGGGAAAGTTGAAGAAGCGATTGAAATAGTTTCCTTAGATAAAGAAATGGAGGAAAATTTTCTGAGATACTTAAAATCGATAATTACGATAGTGTTTCCTGATAAAGAACTTTTCATGCTGGTCAAAAAGGCCATAGATGAGATTGAAAGTAGAAAGGACGGTTCTATTTCTTCTGATGGCCCAGCTGGCGGCGCGGGAAGAGGCGGACGGCAGGGGCCGTCTATGGACCGGCACTATATTTTATCCGGCGTTCTGCCTGAGAGAGACGGAGTAGATCTTGCGATGGAAAGAATACCGGCAAGGTTGGGCGGAAGTTGGTCAAGGATGCATTGCCATGCTGATAACCCGTACCTAAAAGGCGGAAGCCGAAGAGACGGCGCCGCGGCGGCGGGACGAAGGTTTGTCAAGAGTTGTCCGCAGGCTCTAATAACGAAAAGTTTTTTTAAAAGGGAGATCATTAAGGCTGTGAATATTAGCGAGATTCCGAAAAAAACACCGTCTTCCTGGAAATATGAAATACCGCCTGAATTACAAAACTTAATTAGACAGACTATAAGGCAAGAAAGCGCTGACTTAAGCCTGGCTGAAAGGGTACGAATATACTCTGAAATAAGAAGAAAAAATATGAAAAAAAGAAATAAAGAGCTTGGTTGGTACATTTTATTACATATTGACGCTATACAAATGTGCGACCTCCATGAGGTTTGGGATTTTTATTTCGAGCCCAACGAAGTAGAAAGACGATTATTTGAATACTTTTTCGAAGACAATATTAGTTTTAAGCGTCTAGTATCAGATAGAGCTCGTCAGGCGGTTAAGGATTATATAGCATTACATACGAGTGATTATGACGTCTGGCGAGATGCAATCATGCATTTGATAAGAAATTTCCGAAGTATCTCCAAGTCTGGTTTTTTGGAAAAAGCAGTCTTGGCATCCCATTTAAAAACGTGTTTGGAAGAATCGGGAGAAATGGGGCGATGTGTGAGGCAGTCAATCTTGATGGCCCAATTCTCCGACGCAGAACAAGTCGATCGATTTTTTTCAACTGCCCCGGCAAAAAGAATCCCTCGCCGCGCTGGCACAATACGCACCCTGATAATGGTAAGAAAATTTGTTCCTAGAAAATTCTTTAGCCAAGAAATCATGCATTTATTTGCGTTTTATCAATCCGTTTTTATCCAAATACATGACAGTTTTAGATCATTTTGGTTTGCAAGTCTATTATTACAAGAAGAAGGAATGAAGCGATCCTCGGGTTTTGTTGACCCCATTTGTCCAGACTGGTTAGAAAGAGAAGGTAGACATCGCGGTTGCCTCAGCTTACCGGGTGGCAAAAAGCCGCAAAAGCGTGCCGCCGCGCCGGCGGGGCGCTCGGGCGGAGAGAATATAGACGTCTCTAGGGTGGTTACCTATCATGAGGGGCGGCAGCATATATCTGCGCGTGAGGCTGTAAATAGACTTGTAAGAGTTAGAAGGGCAATGGGATTTTCCGGGCCTGACGGCGATAAAAAAGTTCCGGAGCAGCACTTAGGGATTGCTCAGGCTCTCTTTGATTTGACAAAACCAGGTGAAAAAATGTTGGTTGCAGGCGCGGGCGGTGATTATGAAACAGTATGGCTCGGCCTAATTTTTGGACTAGATTCATATTATACAGATATTAAACCAGCATCAGTTGAGAGCTACATTAAGACCACCACAAAATACGCTTCCGTTTTAAGATTACCCAATAAAGATGTAATCAAGGGGCGTGTGGCAGACATAGAAAGGCTTAAGACGGATATAGGGCTGGATCAAGTAAGAGTGTTTGTTATGACCAATGTTGAGCATATCTTTAAGCCACTTAATCCCTTTGAAAATTCAGTTTCTCGCGAAACTTCAGATAAAATTTGCAGAGAGCAAATCATTCCTCTTATAGATGAAGGTAGTATTATGATATTGACACCCATTGAGGCAGAAGCGATAGGAAGAGCACTTCCTAATAATATGCAGTTGATAAGTCTTCCTTACGCCCCCTTTGAAACACGTATAGGCAGAAGAATTGCTACGATTTATAGTGTAGATAAAAAAGGTGGTCCTGTTCCGGCTAGAGAACTGTCCCCGAGAACCGTCCTTGAATCTGGCGCCGCGCCGGGGCCGGATCCGATGGGCCATTCGCCTGCCGGCGGTTTCCTTGCTTCAAAAAAATGCTTACTAATTCTTGGGGCTGTTCCAGTGTTTTTATTCGGTTTAGCTTTTATGATTTCTCACGTGCCGCAGCCGGCCGCTTTCATCCAGCCCCACGCCGCCGCGGGCGCGCCAAATTTGTCGGTTATGAGTAGCCTAGGGATATGTTGTTGTATGACAGGTATTCAGAGAGATTACCGGAGTGCTTCCAGGTGGGTTAATCTTTTGCCGAAGTCGGTTTTGATGGTGCTGATATCGTCTTCTATATTAGCCAATTTGCCGTTGATTTTTACAAGCTCGTCCTTCATACTCGAAGTTTTAATGTTTAGCATTGTGATACTTTCCGTATTCTTGGCTACCATTCCCATGGTAGCCTCTAATTTATCTTTTAGAGAACTTTGGCCTTCGGCAATAATCTTGATCTCGCTGTATACCTTTTCCAAGACCACAGCCGTTTCCCTGTCCGCGTTGGGTTCTTTTGTTTTCTTCGTTTCTTTTCTCATAGTGTTATTTATTTTAGTCTTGGCCTATTATCCTGTCAAGCGTTTATTTAATGGGCAAGGTTACTTCCCCAAGCCGTCGTTTTACGGTATTCCTGCCTCGGTATTATATTCAGCGATTTTGGTTATCCTTTCCGCGGCCCTGGCCGCGTTTGTTCCCGGCTTGTTTCATCCCGGTAACCCGCATATGCATCAGGTGTCTTTTGAGTTGTTTGCCCCGTTTTTAGTGGGTATGGCGCTAACCGGCCCAAACAACGAAACCGGTGAAGGTAAACAACCCGTCGCGCCGGCGAGGCAGCCGCAGGCTGGCGTAGGAGGTAGGGACAGGTTTCAAACCTGTCCCTACGAAAACGAAGGCGCGCCTTTCGCCGCGTCCGCGCCGGCGGGGGAGGTAGATAAAGTCGTCGTTTTGGATCCGGAGAAGATACAAGATGCAGATCTCGATTCGCTTGGCGAGATAAAAGTTAAGTTTATGCTGTATTGGCCAAATCCGTCTAAGGAGCCAGAAATTTCTTGGCCACAAAAAGACCTGCGGCGGGAATTAAAAGAACGACTGGATAGAGAGATTGAAGAATTAAAGGCTCAGGTAAACGAATGGACGGAACGGGCTGACGAATCCTTACGCCGCAGGGAACCCATACCTACTATCTCTTTAAGCTTCGTCCTTTGCCCGGATCCGCAATGTAATTTACTTTACTGGAGGCTCGTACATCATCCTTATCTTACCTGGTTTTTACCCCGAGTATCTGGCTGTATTTTATGCGGCACGGCCACTAGAAAAAATAGCGTGTTAGAACAGATCGCCGCTGCTTTAATTAATGGAGACAGCAGAACAGGGGATGTCTTGGATGATGTAGGTTTTAATATCTATGGCCTGCGTTTTCAGGGCGGACAAACATTGATGCCTTTGGCTTGGGCCCTGCTTGCCATCGGGGATCAATGTAAGGATCACTTGGTGAAGTATGAAGAAGAACCCGGGAAGGTGAAGGTTATCGCTATTCTTTTTAATAGGATGCAGCTGAATCTCGGAAGGCCGACATGCGGCGTGCGTTTTTCTGCTGCTGCCGGCTCGAATAGATGGTTTTGCCAAGGGCGCACTTTCTCCAGGGAAGATTTTGTTGTGGAAGGAAGCAATTGGACGGATTTATCAGCAGTTATAGCCCGCCTTGGCGATTCAGGGACAAAAAAATATGGCATAGGTTTCCAGGACCAGAAACACTGGGTGGGTGGCGCGCCGGTAGCGCCTGCCGCCTCCGCGCCGGCGGGGCCGCAGGGCGAATTAGGCATGCACCCCGGTTGGCAGTGGCTGCATGACCCTCTGGACAGGATCGGCCTGGGTGGTTTGGTGAGGTATGGATTTGTTCCTTTGGTAGAGGCCCCGATCAAGCAATTGGCCCGGCTGATCCTTGGGCAAAACGAAGCCGGCGAATGGTTTGCCAATGGGCATAGAAAGAAAAGATATATTCCGCACGCAGGATTTGTTCCGGTTAGCGAAAAGGAGTGGTTAGGCGGTTTAAAAGATGAGTTTATTGATTTATCATTTGCAGAAGATAGGGGTTTTAACGGGGCTTACAACAAGGTATTGGCATTTTTGTCTATTCCCATTCCCTGCCTGGCAGCAACATCGCTTGTTTATGGAGGAAACTATCCTGTCTATGCCTGGGAATGGGTGCCATTTCCTGTTCTAAGCCACATCCCCGCGGTCATTGCCGGCTGTTTTGCCGCGGTCTGGGCTCATGCCAAGAACAACTGGCAGGTCTGCCACGGTAAAGAAGGGGTTGTGGGGATGGCCAGCATAGAGCCAGCCGCGCCGGCGGGGCGGGCATTTGTAGTATTTTCTTGGTTAGGCGGCTACTTGGCTAGAACCGGCCGGATTGGCGGCGGGTTGCCGGAAAAAGAAATAGAACAACTACTGGCCAGGCTGAGAA
>JAUYEC010000096.1 GCA_030691585.1 Candidatus Omnitrophota bacterium | reverse complement strand
ACACTACCTGCTATTAGTAAAACCGTAGGGACAGCATATTATGCTGTCCCTACAATATCATCCGTAGGGACGGGTTTCAAACCCGCCCCTACGCTATTTGCGCGTCGGGCTCTCCGGCTTTCTCTGCCGCTTCAGGATCAGCTTGCTTCTCTTTATCCTGTGAATTATCTGAAAACTTGACGGAAACGATCTTGGAAACTCCTGATTGCTCCATGGTAATGCCATACATTACATCAGCAATAGCAATAGTCTTTTTATTGTGGGTGACCACGATAAACTGCGACTGGCCGGTGAATTCCTGAAGGATTTTGCCGAACCTGTCAACGTTGGCCTCATCGAGCGCGGCGTCTATCTCGTCTAATATGCAGAACGGCGACGGCTTTACTTTGAATATCGCAAATATCAGCGCAATAGCCGACATCGCTTTTTCACCGCCCGAGAGAAGAAGAACATTCTGTAATTTTTTCCCGGGTGGCCGACAGATGATCTCAATGCCGGATTCCAGCGGGTCCTGCTCGTCAACCAGGAACACCTGCGCGTCCCCGCCGCCGAAGAGCAGGCGGAAATAGTTACGGAATTCAACCTTGACCTTATCAAACGTATCGAGAAACGCGTCTTTGGTGGTGCGGTTGATCTTCAAGATCGCCTGGTGCAGGGAATCTTTGGCAGAGGCAAGGTCGGCCTGCTGCTGGATAAGAAAATCATAGCGTTTTTTCAATTCATCGTATTCTTCGATCGCCACCAGATTCACCGCGCCATAGGAATCCGCCTTTTCCTTTAGCTTCTGTATTTCCTCACTAAGGACATCCTCACTTATCTCATACTCTGTAGGGACAGGTTTCAAACCTGTCCCTACAGACGGATCCGCTTCTGTAGGGACTGCATAATATGCTATCCCTACACTACCATCGCCTGTAGGGGCGGGTAACAAATCCGCCCCCGCATTGGCAATATCTACCTTGTAATTAGACATCATTCTCTCGATGAGCGCGGCGTGCTTATAATCCGTTTCCTGACAGGACATTTGCAGGCGATGGGCGCCGGTTTTCAGCTCATCCGTCTCTGTCCTGATACTTTCTATTTTTTTGGCTGCCCCGGAGGAATCAATAGAAGCCTGCTTGTATTTTTCTTCCGTATCAGCCAGCGCCTGGTTCCTGGCGTTAATGCCGCGCTTAAATTCATCTATCCTCTCACGGCTGTCTAAGATCTCCATTTCCAACGCTTCTACTTTTTTCTTACCCGAAGTAACAGACTCCTGCGCCGCGGACAGATTATCCTTATCGCGGCAAAAAGCGTTTTCCAAAATGATCAGCGTTTCCCGGTCCGAGGCGACCCTCTTGCTTAAAGCCTCGACCTCGGCCTTGGTACGCGCGATCACTACCAGCATCTCTTCCCTTTTATGGGCGTTCGCGGATATGTTATTTTCTTCCGTAACAATAAGCTCCTGCTGGCGCTGCTCGTCCTTGTTCAACTCCGACAAATAATTCCTGCAGCTGGCTATTTTTTTATTGAGAGTGGTGATCTCCTTTTCGGTCTCCAGCACTTCCATCGCCAACAGCTCCTCTTCTTCCTTGGCCTTGTTAAATTGCTCAAGCATGGCCACCTTGGAAGTTTCTTTATTGGCGAGGTTGATCTCCTCTTTGCGCAGGACGCCGGCGAGGCTGACGGTCTCAACGCTCAAAGCCTGGATGCGGCTTTCAACAACCGCTTTTTCCTGCGTTAGCGCCTCCGCCTGCTGGATAAGGAACTCTATTTTCTCGTTGATATTACGCATATCCAGGTCCACGGGTTTTGCCTCACCGGATAACCTGAAATTTACCGGGTCTTCGGCGTTACGGCTGCCGTCGGTAAAATCTATATTATCCTTGATCTTGATCACCAGGCCGCTCAACTTCTCCTGCGGCAGGCGGTCAAGGTAGATCACCGCGTTCATGGATTCGCTGATATCCTCGTATTTTGTCTTTAATTTTTCCAGGAATTCCCTGTGCGACTCAAGGCCGAGCCTCTGCCTATCGGTTTCCAAAAGGCGAAGGTTGATATCCGCAAGACAAGTGTTTTCTTTTTCGCTGTTGCTTTTAATCGCGGCGGACTTGGCATTAAGTTCCTCGATGACTATTTTTATATTTTCCGCTTCCTGGGTGACGGAATTCAACCCCTGGTCGGCAATCGCCTTTTCTTCATAGACCTTTATCTTCTCTACTTCCAGCCTCTTTCTGCGCGCCTGGAATATCTGCTCTTTGGAACTAAAATCGGTTATCTCGTTTTTGATATTGGCTATCTTTTTTGCCAGCTCCAATGTCTCAAGCTTTGCGGTTGATATTCTATCGCAGGCGGCTTTGACGGCATTTGCCAGCGCCGTGATCAGCTCATGATTCTGGGCCAAGGCCAGGTTCTTAAGATTGGTATTTTCCTGAATGGCCGCGTATTCGTCTTTAAGCCTGGCGATCTTTTCCTGGTCAGCGGCAAGCCTTGCCGTTAACCCTGCGATCTGCCCCAGATATGTTTCCTGCGCCGCGGATATCTCGGCGATCTTCTCCTTATTGAAGGCCGCGCGCTCGGTGTTCATGACGATCTGGTTCTCCATGCTCAAAATTTCGTTCTTTACAGACATCATATTTTCTTCCAGCTC
>JAUYEC010000023.1 GCA_030691585.1 Candidatus Omnitrophota bacterium | reverse complement strand
CGAAAAGCTAAGACCTGCGCCTCTTGCGGCGGGGCAATTGAAAATTCCTCTACCGGATTTGCCGGGATAAGGTTTACTTTACACAGGTGCATATTACCTAACATTATACTTAAATCCCTGGCGTTTTGCAAAGCCGAATTTACGCCGTCAATAAGGATATATTCAAAAGTCACCTGGCGGTCGGTTAAGCTAATGTAATCTTTGCAAGCAGCAATCAGGGTTTTAATCGGATAAATCTTATTTACCGGCACGAGCGCATCGCGCGTCTTATCGTCGGCAGCATGCAGGGACACGGATAACTCCACCTGCAGGCCCTCTTTGGACAGCCGTTCTATGCCCGGGACAAGGCCGCATGTAGAAATAGTGATGCGCCGGGCCCCGATATTGAAAGCGTCGGGTGAATTTATTAAGCGCACCGCCTTCAAAACATTATCATAATTATCCAGCGGCTCGCCCGTGCCCATAAAGACGATATGAGTAAGGTCCTTGACCGCGGAATCATACTTAAGATACAAAACCTGCTCTATTATCTCGGCCGATGTCAGGTTTCTTTTAAAGCCAGCTTTTCCGCTGGCGCAAAAACCGCAGGCATATTTACAGCCGGCCTGCGAAGAAATACATCCGGTGACCCGGGCGGCCGCGGGGATACTTACTGCCTCGATCAGATTCTTGTCCTCTAACTCAAAGAGGAATTTTTCCGTGCCGTCGCTGGACTGGAATTTCTGGGCTATTTTGAAACCGGAAAGGATGAAGTTTTCTTTTAAGGTATTACGCAGATCCACAGAGAGATCGCTCATCCGGTCAAAATCAAGTACACCTTTTTTATAAATCCAGGAAAAGATCTGTTTTGCGCGGAACGGCTCCTGGCCCTCTGCCGTAAGCAACATCTCTAATTCTTTTAAACTTAGATCTGTGATATTGTCCATAAGTCCTACCAAGCCGTAGCGGAGGTTTAAACCTCCGCTACGGCCTACTTTGCAATCTATGTCTTGCGCAGCGATTCTTTGTCTATCTTGCCGGTGCGGTTCTTAGGAAGCGCCGGAAGAAATTCAAATTGATGCGGGATCTTAAAATGCGCAATGTGCTGGCGCAGGAACTCGCGCAATTCTTCGCTCTCTAAGCTTGCGCCATCAGCAGCAACAACGAAAGCCTTGGGCACTTCTCCCCTTAACTTATCGGCCACACCGATAACCGTCGCTTCTTTGACTTTAGGATGACGCAGTATTGCCAACTCTACCTCCGGCTCAAAGACGATCTCACCGCCCACCTTGATCATTTCCTTGATTCTGCCAACGATAGAATACCTGCCCAATTCATCGCGCCAGGCAACATCGCCGGTCTTAAACCACCCGTCTGCGGTCAGGACCTCGCGCGTCAATTCCGGCTCTTTATAATATCCGGCCATTATCGCCTTACCCTTGAGCCATAATTCTCCTTTGGCCGCACCGCTTAGCACGCTGCCTGCGGCATCGACCAACTGCGCTTCGGTCCCCGGCATGAATTTTCCGGTATTGGCGATCTCCTTAGTATTTGTTCCGGTAGGGAGAAAACTGTTGGGCGCGGCGGTTTCAGTCAGGCCCCAGCCGTTTAAGAGATAGGCGTTCGGGCAGGCTCTAAGAAATTTCTCCAGTAAAACCGGCGATGAAGGCGCTCCGAAGACGACCGCGTAACGCAATGACGAAAGATCAAATTTATCGTGGTCTTTAAGCGAAAGAATGGCCACATACATTGCAGGGACTATGCAGAATATCGTCGGCCGGTACTTTGCTATTCCCTTAAGAAATTCCAAAGGATGGAAACGCTCCTGCAAAGTCATGGTCGCGCCAAAATAAAGCATCAAGAGCATGTAATCCAAGCCGCCCAAATGCGAAAATGGGATCCCCGGGCAGATCAGGCTGTCTTGGTCGCCTGGGCGCAGAAAATATTCAAAAGCTTTCACCGGATGATCAAAATGCGCGTAGGTCAACAATACTCCTTTGGGATGGCCGGTGGAACCGGAGGTATAAAAAATAGCGGAGTGATCCGTATCTTCGGCTTTTATTTGCGGCGCAGGAATATCGGCCTCTAATAGCCGTTCCCACTTGATAAAATATTTATCCACTGTTGCCTCATTCCAAGCCAAAAGGATGATATTTTTCAAACCCGGACAGGCGGTTTTGATGCGGACGAGGTCCAGGCCCTTTTTTTCCTGCGCTATGAGGGCTTTGGCGTCGCTGTGATTTAAGAAATTTATCAATTCTTCCTCGGTAAGCATAAAATCCAAGGGCACTGCAGTGGCGCGCAGAAGAAATATGCCCAAAAGCCCGAACATATATTCAGGGATATTCGGCAGGTATATCGCCACCTTGTCCGACTTTGCCACACCCAAACCGCTTAATCCCGCGGCGGCTTTCAGGGAGAGGTCTCTAAGCTGCGTAAAGCTGACCGCCGTATCCCGGAAATTCAGAGCTGTTTTATCCGTGTATTTTTGCGCCTGTTTTTTCAGAAGAACGGCAAAATCCATAAGCCCTCCCTATATTAAAATCCATACCAGTAGTTGACCAGGGGTTTTGCCCCCTCGGTCTTATCCACAATAATATTCTTTAATCGCGTGTATTCTAAAAAGCCTTCCCTGCCTAATTCCTTGCCAAAACCGCTTTGTTTAAATCCGCCAAAAGGAACCTCATTATAAAACATTCCATAAGTATTTACCCAGGAAACTCCGGAATTTACGCGCTCCGCCATTTTTGCGCCGGCCGCCGCATCTTTGGTCCAGATGACATTGGCTAAGGCGAAATCGCTGGAATTGGCCAAAGCCATAGCTTCTTCCACGCCGGAAAATTTATTCACGCAGACTACCGGGCCGAAGACTTCCTGCTGAAAAATCTCCGCATCCACAGGCACATCCGCAAGCACTGTCGGCTCAAAGAAAAAACCATCTTTTAACTGCGCATCCGACGGAATTTTTCCGCCGCAGAGGATCTTTGCCCCTTCTTTTTTAGCACTCTCTACAAACTTCAGCACTTGCTTACGCTGTCCGTCAGAAATCAGCGGCCCCATCTGGGCCTCGTAATCCATACCTTTGCCCAATTTTATGCGCTGGGCCTTAGCGGTAAAATCCTTGATGAAATCATCGTACACTTCCTTAGCCACCAAAATACGCGACATTGCCGTGCACATTTGCCCCTGGTTCAAAAATATACTGCAGAGCGAACCGTTGACCGCTAATTCCAGGTCAGCATCAGCTAAAACTATTCCGGCGGACTTACCACCAAGTTCCATGATCGTTTTTTTGACATATTTGGAGGAATAAGACAAGATTTTTTTGCCAACTTCGCTACTGCCAGTAAACGAAATCATATCCACGCGCTTATCCGCGCATAGCTGCTCGCCGACGGCCTCGCCGCTAGCGTTTACAATATTGACCGCACCGATAGGTAATCCGGCTTCCTGAATAATTTTGCCAAGCTCAAGTGCGGTCAAAGGAGTCAGGCTCGATGGTTTTAATATTACGGTATTGCCGGCGGCCAGGGCCTGGGCTAATTTCCATGAAGCGATAAGCAGGGGATAATTCCAAGGGACGATGAGTACCACGACACCGTGCGGCTGGCGTAAAAGACGGCTCTCTGCTCCGGCGGGGATAGTAATTTTCTCCTCGGCCAAATACTCTTCCAAGTGATCCGCAAAATATTCAAAAGTCTTGGCTGCCGAGGGGATATCCATAAAAATAGATTCCTTGATTGGCTTTCCGGTGTTGAGCGTTTCCAGTTCTGCCAAGGCCTGGGCCTTATCCAGTAGCCCGTGTGCGATCTTTTGCAGATAATTTTTGCGCTCCGCCAGCGAAATCTTGCTCCACGGACCGGAATCAAAAGCGGCGCGCGCGCTTTTTATGGCGAGCTCCACGTCTTTGGCTCCCGAAACAGCGACATCTGCTAAAACTTCACCTGTAGAAGGGTTGATTACTTTCATTATTTTATTTGGACCTGGCGGAATATCTCAAACAAACGGTTAAAAGGCACAAACCAGCGCGAGAGCTTGCCAAAGTCACCTTGTAATTTCATTTTCCCTTGCGTGGTGGCGACAAAAGGATTAACCTTGCCCAAAAATACCGCTTCCCAAACATCGGACGGGGCAGAAATGATAAACGGGGCATCCTCGTCAAAAGCCAGCTCGGTGATCCGGCCTTTTTCAAAAATAAATTTATAGACGTTATTGTTACCGTCCATCTTGATCGCCAGTTTCAAAGTCAGGTCCAATTCCTGGCCCTTAGTTGAAATTAGCTTGTCTTGATTAACCAAATCTACTATCGCCTGGATATGCTCTTTGGAGAACATAATATACGCGGCGTCCTGTGACAAGTTTTCTTTGAGCGCCTTGTCCAAGGGATCAAGAATATCTTTTTTAAAAATCCTCGCTACGGCCGCAGTTTTGACTGCTTCCTCCAACGTCTCAATCAAATAAAGCGCCTGGCGGAAATCATCGGCAATAGCGACTACGCCGTGATTTTTAATTACCACGAGATTACTGTTTTTTAAGGCTTCAATGACTAAATCCGGCCGGGTGATGCTCGGGGTCTCCTGCTCTACTACCGGAACGTCGCTTACATAAAGCTGAGTCTCAAAAGTAAGCGTCTTTAAGTCCGGACAGACCGCAAAATAGGCGTTGACCAGCGTCGGATGGCAGTGGATCACGTAGCGGCCAGGGAAATTTTTGTGGATCAAATGATGCAAGGGGAATTCTGAAGTCAGACGGCTGTTTTTGGATTGCTCAACCTCAGACAAATCCACCTTAATAATATCATCGGCGGCCAGATGGCCAAGGCAGGTTCCGGTAGCGGTGATTAAAATATTTTTTTCATCCAAGCGAACACTTAGATTTCCCGAACGCGCCACTACTAAACGTAAATCGTAAAGTTTTTTACCGGCATGGATCATATCGTCTCTTACAGACTTTCCTTTTCCAAAGATCATCGGCTCAACTCCAGGTAAATGTGTTTAGTGATTAAATTTGCAGGGGTCACGTCAAAAGCCGGATAATAACCCCTTACTCCTTTGGGCGCTATGCGCTTGCCGGCAAAAACCAGTAATTCTTCTTCGGGCCGGATCTCTATTTTAATTTCTTTACCGGTTTGCGCTTTTGAGGGCGGCGGGCAAAGCACGTAAAAAGGGATATTAAAATATTTAGCAAGTATTGCCAGCTGATAAGTGCCGATTTTGTTGGCGATGTCACCGTTAAGCGCCAAATGGTCGGCGCCGACGATAACTTTGTTGATCTTGCCTTCGGACATCACCTGTGCTGCCATGTTATCGCAGATGACCGTTACCCCAAATCCCGCGCGCTGTAATTCCCAGGCAGTCAGGCGCGAACCCTGCAGATAGGGACGGGTTTCCGTGACAAAAAAACTTATTTCTTTATTTTGCTGACGGCAGAATTCCGCGATCAAGGGCATCAGGCCGCTGACATTGCAATGGGTAAGGATTACATCTTTTTTGCTAAGCAAATTCGCCGCGTCTTCTGCTTGTTTTATCCGCTTAGCCCTAAGCATCTCCAGAAATCCTAGAATACTTTTATCAAGGGGTGCCCCGCTCTTCTGCCAACCCAAGACCATGTCGGTAAGAAATTTGAACGGCAGGGTCGGCCGGGCAGAATTTATAGCGTCGGCCACGGCATTTAGATCCTCTTTGCCCAAAGACAAGAGAAACGTATAAAACACCAGGATCACCTGGCCCACGGCGCGCGTCTTCATTTCGCTTATCGCGCGACAGGCCTGACGATAATCCTTTACCTTTATATACGTCAACTTCTCAGGCAGGGCGGTTTCATCCAGGATGCGGATAACTTTACCTTTTAACTCTACCGGCCAGAATAGCGGCGAAAATTTCATCTTCTATTTGATTGGTTGGTTAAACATTAATTTTACTTTTGGTCTTCGAAGATAAAAAAATGGTATCAGAAGCAATGCTGCCATTAAAAGCATTAAACCGCCATCACATAAGAAACAATCTCTAGAATTCCAAAGCGTTAAAAGAGCTGTAACGATTGAGATTACCATGGTCATTATCCTTGACCAGTTTTGCAATAAAATAATTCCCGCTCCGAAAATTATCCACAACAGACACATAATATCCACGAAGCCGTCGCTTGCATTCAAGTGGTTGGCCATAAAATATACCAGGCTAAAGAAAATCATACCTACACCAAGCAGAATTAGAAAGATTGTTCTTTTCTTTCCCATTACTTCCTTTCCTCTAATTTCTTAACTGTCTCTAGAGCAATCTCAACTAATTTTGTCTCTGCCATATAATACAGCGGATTCATAAAACCCATCTCCCCGGTGATCACGTTATCACTCACCGCCAGAATTGAACCGGCACTGATATTATAGGTCTGGGCAATGGTCAATAACGTTGAAGAAACCATGTCCACGGCAATCGCACCTTCCTTACGCTTGGCTTCCACGATCTCGCGGGTCTCGCGCAACAGCGCGTCGGTGGTCCAGACCTTGCCGCGATGCACATTGATCCCCATTCCCTTGGCCACTTCGCAGAGGGTATCGCTGATCCTTTTGTCGGCCACGGTCTTAAAATCCGGCTTTACATAATAAGGCGTCACTCCATCGCCACGGATGACTTCATCCACCACTATCAGGTCGCCGACTTTGATATTCTCATCCAGCGCCCCGCAGGTACCGACACGAATAATATTTTTTATGCCGGCGTTACACATTACTTCTGTGGTAATGGAGGTATCCGTAGAAAACCGGCCACCGTTTATCGCGGTGAGCTTAATTCCCTGATACATCCCGGTATACATGGTGTATTCCATAAAGGAAAAATTGCGCACCGGATTCTCGATCTTCTTTATCAATACGTCCAAACGATCCTTCGGCCCCGGAACAATAGCATACGCGCCCACATCCTGCGGCCTCAACTGCACCATCTGCGTCAAATCTTTTCCCGTTAAATGAATCTCTTTCTGCATCTGCATCATTATTCTCCTTTTTTATAAACTACAACTCCAATTCAAATTGAGGATTACGCGATTTTACCTTTTTAAATATACCGGCTATTAATGTATCTGCTTCGTTCAAGGCCGCCTCGGCGTCGCTCGACGACAACAGAACCCCCGCTTCATAAGTAAGGTCATTGCGCTTACGCCGCATACTATCAAATTTTTGTATGATAATTCTGAATTCTTCGCCCAATATCAAACCGCAGACATCAATTACGGTTTTATGCTGGCCGCCGTCATCAGGAACATAACCCTCCAGAAGCATTAGGCCGCGGCCACCCTTTAACATAGCATTATAGGCCAATAAATACGCGCCTCTTTTTGATACCCGAAGCGTCTTTTTTGCCTCGCCCAGATCGATCAGCGCCTCTTTAAGAAAAGCCTCAACCTGTACAAGCCCGGACGGCTGTTTTCTTATTTTACCCTGGTCTAAAAAATTTTTAAGCAGTTCAAGCATCGATCCGGCCTTTTAGAAAAATTGGCTTTGTTTTTAACACTTCGTTTAAAAAGCTGCCTTTTTGCTTGCTCTTCTTAGCAAATTCCTGTGCTGAATAAACGGTATAATTGATCTCTCTCTGCAACTTGCTTTCCAAAGCGGATATTTTCTTCAGGAGATCGTCTTCGCTGAACTTTCCGACCAACAGAAGATCAATATCACTGCGGGTATCTTCTCTGCCACCGGCAAAAGAACCGTAGATAAACGCTGTTTCTACCCCGGGAATAGACGCAACTACTTCTCTAAGCGCGCCCTCTACCCCGATAGTCTTAAAAATAACCGATTTAAGCTCATTTAAAAGGGGGTATTGTTTGTTAAGCGAATAATATTTCTGCTTGCCGCTCATTGCCGAGCTGAATATGCCCAAACTTTGCAGATGCGCCAATTCTTTGGAAAGGTTGCCTGGATCCTCATCCAATATCACGGCAGCCTGGCGCAGATAAAGCCGGGCGTCGCTATTGGTGCAAAAATACCCCAACAGCGCTCTTCGCAATCTCGATTTTCCTATTTCCGGGAATATGGTCATTGTTGTTCACCTCTACAACAATTGTAGTATATCTTTACAACAATGTCAAGCCGCCTCATGCCCACACGCCCCGCTCAAAACACCCCGCGTCCCCCGCTACCGGCTATCTGCCGAATACCGCCGGATTCATTTATCAAAAATAGAACCGTCCCCTTTATTTCACCCCGCCGTGCTCGGCCTTCGCCTGCGCTCGGCAGAGACCTCGTCTCGGTCGTCACCCCTCGCCACATCATCGCTTAGCTTGACTTTTGTGTAAAACGAGCGTGTTTTTAATCGCGGTATAAAAAGGATTCTGTTCATTAAATTCTAGGTTCAATAACGGATGTAATTCTGATATCAGTATCAACTCCATGAGTCTAGCTTCTTCTGTTTCCAGATACTTAAAATAGACGTGCTCTGCAATCCAATTTTGCAATGGTTCACGGGGAACAAAACTAAAATAAGTTGGTCGTTTCCCCTGGCGAAGTTTAATTCGAAGCCAATTAGATAGTAAGCAACCTAATCCCATCGGAACTAAGTGCTGATCAGCACGACCTCTGCCACTAGCGTAACGTAGACGGTTCTTTATCGGGCGCTGTGTGACAATGCCTATATAAAGAAGTAAAAAATTACCTATTCGCCAAGGGCCATCGGTTGGTATGTTTGGATATGCATGCATGGCAAGCGACAGATCCGAATACCACGCGTATACGCCCCGCGTTCCGACTACTCTAGCCCGATCTTCCGTTGTAGGCCTAAGAAAGTCTTCTGTCTGTTTAAAAAAATCCACAATCCCTTTTCTATTCGTACTCATCCCAATATTAAGTACCGTGTCCTCGATACTCCCCTACGTTCGTTCGGAGACAGTCCCGAGTTTTACGCCGTTGCCGCGACATTCGCTCGAAACCCGCCGGATTCATTTATCAAAAATGGAACCGTCCCCTTTATCCGAAGTAATTAAACGTTTTTTCATTCGTTCGAGCAACCTTCCTAAATAAAAATGGGAAACGAATACTTCTTTCCTTGACACCTTTTTTTGCTTTGTCACCAGCAGTCTTATATGATAATTCTCTTTCCATTAAACCGCCGAATTGATCATATGATTCTATGATTGTGACTCCTAATTCCATATCTTTTAAGGTAGGAACCACATCATATACTTCACCTCTACAGCATTCCGATAAAATATGAAAATCTCCTATCGAAAGAAAAGTCTCAATATTTGATAAAAGTATCCTTAGGGATGGGATAGAGTCATCTTTTGGCTTAAGAATTATTTCAAGTCCGTATGTTTTATATTCTTTAACTGCTTTGATCTTACTCTTTTTCTGATCATATTTTTCAGGATTACTCTTAATCAAAAAAGGCTTTATTTTTTCGAACGATTCTTTAATATTGTCCGGCATTTTCTCTAGCTCACCTTGAACATTCTCAAGCAAAAACATATCTTTCCTCCTCTATGTTTCACTTTGCATACGAAAGCGCCTTTAGAACAAATAATTGCTCGCGGGAAAAATTTAAGACGTTGTTCAAACATATTGCGCCGGAGGGACAGCATAATATGCTGTCCCTACAAAATCTTTAACAGGGCCGTGTTGTTCTCGACTCGGCCTTCGGCCTCGCTCGAACAATATTATACCTTCGCTCCTCGCAATGACACCCGCCTTAATTTTCTACGCCGGGCTAAATGCCCCTGGCGGATTTCGAGCGAATGTCGATTTTAGCCAATGGAGCTTGAGCATTTTCGGGAATGCCGGTGGAGCGAAGCGACAACACCGGCACGGCGAGGATGTCTGAGCGCCGAGGCAGAGGCCGAGGCGCGAGTTCCGCAGCCGCCGAAAATGCGAAAGATCATTGGCGGCCCTTTCAATCCTCTCTATAGCCGGGGGCAAAATCGACCCTGAGCGAGAAACCGACAGGGGCATTTAGTGCCCAAGAATTCGCTCAAAGTTTCCGCCTAAGATATCTTCCTTATCCTGGTCGCTAATCTCTAAGTCGCGCACTGCCTGTATTGAAGCGGTGGGGTCGGTTTTGGCCGGCCAGTCGCTGCCCCAAAGTATATGCTTCGGCCCGACCAGCTCAAGCGCCGCCATAAAGTTCGCCTTGGTCTTATCGCCGCTGGTATCCATATAGATATTTTTCAGGTATTCTCTGGGATCGCCTTTTAAATCCTTGACGAAATTCATGCTCCTTAACATCCGATAGGTGTCGTCAAAGCGCTGCACCAGGAAAGGTGTAACCCCGCCGAAATGGGCGAAGACAAATTTTACATCCGCGTATTCGCGCAGGACATCAGCGGTCAATAATTTCCCGATGCAGATAGTGGTATCAAAAATATACTCAATGACCGGGGTCAAGAGCGGGTCCTGCACGCGCTCAGAGCCGATAGGCTTGACGATCTGCGGATGCACAAAAATGGGGATATTCTTACGCGCCGCTTCTTTATATATAGGTAAGAAACCTTTATCGTCTAAATAGACGTTGTCGTAATTACTGGCCATTGAAATAGCCTTGAACCCCAGCTCCTGCGTTGCCCGCCTTAATTCATTCATCATGCCGGTAGAATCGCCGCCCGGCAAGATCGCGGCCCCTACGAAATTACGCGGA
>JAUYEC010000020.1 GCA_030691585.1 Candidatus Omnitrophota bacterium | reverse complement strand
ATGTGATATATTCGTCAAACCACTTGGTAAACTCACCGACAATCGCCCGGCTTATCTGGGCTTCTGAAATTTTGGCAAACATATTTTTCTCCTTTTTTTTGACAAATAAAAACCCTTACGCCAGGTGCATAAGGGTCATAAGAAAAACATCCATACCTCCTTTCCCTCCGCTGGCATTATCCAGCCCTTCTTCGCGCTTCCCTAGACACGTAACATCTCTGATGCGCGTCGAAGAGTCCTCCGTAGCCCGCCGCAGCTCTTAACGGCCCATCAAAGGGCGTAGGAGGAATCAGGTTCATCGGGTAATCCACTTGCTGCGCGGAACTCTCAGGCCGCTTACACGACCTCCCCGCTTCTTATCGTTAATATTAGAACATAGAATAAATATATGTCAAGCTTTTCGTCGTTCGTCGTTCGTCGTCCGTTTTTCGTAATATAATTTACGGAGTGCGGACTACGGAAGACGGTCGACGGAAGACGGACTTAACTATTGCAATATCGAGTTCCTACGGTTATAATATGACTTTAACAACCACGGAGGAACACAGGTCATGCTCAAACAATTACGCAATAAAAAAACAGCCAAGAAAGTATGGGTCGTGCTGGCAGCGATCATTGTGCCGGCATTCGTGCTTTGGGGCGCCGGCTCCCTTGTCGGTGACAAGCAAAAATCCGCGTTTGCCGGCAGGCTTTTCGGCAAAAAGATATCCCAGCTGGAGTTTAAAGACGCGCTGGATGCCGTCAAAAATCAGGTAGTCATCCAATTCGGCGACAATCTGCCCCAGGCGCAGAAATACCTCAACCTCGAAGCGCAGGCCTGGGTACGCCTGATGCTTTTACACGAGGCCGCACGCCGCGGGATGACCGCCAGCGACAAAGAGGTAATTGAAACCATTGAAAATTACCCTTTTTTCCAGCGTAACGGCCAATTTAACAACCACATCTACACCCAGATGTTGGAATACAGCTTTCGCACGCTGCCGCGCGTCTTCGAAGAAGAGGTCCGCCAGGACATCATGATTAAAAGGCTCTACGACGAAGTCACCTCCGGAGTAAACGCTACCGACGAGGAGGCCCGGGCCGAATATCTTCGGACAAATGAACAACTCTCCCTGTCTTATATTGCCGCCGTTCCTGCGGAATTCAGCAAGGCCGTTACCGTAACCGATGACGAGCTCAAAGAATACTTTAGATCGAACTCCCTGGATTTTAAAAAGCCGCTTTCTTTTGAGCTGAGCTATATTTCCACGGAAGACGAAAGCCAGATAAAAAAGGCGGCGCTCCTGCTGGCTAAAAAAAATGATCTGCAGAAAACCGCCAAAAGCCTGGATCTCTCCGTCAAAGATACCGGTTTATTCACCCAAACCGGCCCTATACCGGGTATTGGCTGGTCAAACCAGATAATTGAACTGGTCTCAAGGCTTAAAACAGGCCAATATTGCGCGCCCCTGCGCCTGGATAAATATTATTACATCCTGATGCTCAAGGAAAGAAAAGAACCCTATGTCCCCGAGTTTGAAACGATTAAATCCGAAGTAAAAGAGGCTTTTATCAGAAGTAAAGGCGAGGAGCTTGCCAGGGCAAAGATCGATGACTGCCTCAAGAAATTAGAGGAAGCATATAAGACGGATCCCAAAACGCCCGCTTTTGAAAAAATAGCCGATGCCTGCGGCTTGAAGAGCGGGACAACGGCTTTATTCAAGTACGGCAGTTATATTGACAATATCGGCGGCTCAGACGTATTCTTTGAAGCCGCTTCAAAATTGAATGACGGCCAGTTCAGCCCGGTGATCACCCTGCCTTCGGGCTTCTACATCATCAAAGTAAAATACCGCGCCCCTTTTGATGAAAACAAGTTTGCCGCGGAAAAGCAGGATTTCTCCCGGAAGGTCCTTCTGCAGAAAAAGCAGGAATATTTCAACAATTTTGTCGAGGAATTAAAGCGGAAGGCGTAAAAAGACGTAGGGACAGGTTTTAAACCTGTCCCTACATAATGCCAAAAATTTGTAGGGGCGGGTTTGAAACCCGCCCCTACATTTTTCTTAGCTTACTTTGATCGCGTTGACCGGACACTGGTCAGCCGCTTCCTGGACGTTGCTGGAAGCACCGGGCTGGGCAATGATATGGGCTATGCCGTCGCCCTCAACCTTAAAGATTTCCGGGCTAACCTGTTCGCACAAGCCGCAGCCAACACACGTTGATGCATCTACAGTTACCTTTGCCATTTCTTAACAACCTCCTGTTAACATGGTTACGTCAATCGGTTACGATACCCGTTTCGTGTTTCGTCGTTCGTCTTCCGTCGTTCGTATTTCGTTAAACTACGGAATACGGAATACGAAAGACGGACGACGATACGGGCTTCGTTACCGTTACCGATTTATTTATCTCTCTAACAGGTTCTCAAACATCTCCTCATGCTCAACTTCTTCGGAGAGAATATGCGTTACCAATTGATACGTAACATTATCCTTACCTAGCGTCTTTTTGGCGATCTTATTGTACACATCAATTGCACCCGCTTCCGCTTCGGTAACAATACGGATTATGCGGTTAATATCCGCGGTATTCTTGGGCGGCATTAAGTACGGGGCATTGGCGTGCTTCTCAAGCTCCATCGGGTTTGCCGTAGGCACATCGCCTAATTTGATGATCAGGTCTGCCACTTCGCCTGCGTGTTCCAACTCGTCTTTGGCCAGCTTCTGCAGGAATTCCTGGATATCTTCATAAGCGCGGCCGGAAACGATCTGCGCCATGTACCAATAAAGGTAAAACGCCAACCATTCATCGCAATAGGCCTTATTCAAATCCTTGATGAGATCTTTAAGGCTTAGATCCACTATCGCCCTTGCTTGTTTACCCATAACTTGATCCCTCCCCTTTTTCTAGACACTCCCCGCGCGTTCCTGTAGGGGCGGGTTTAAAACCCGCCCCTACAATAGAGGCGAACGAACCCCCACCCCTATGCTTGCGGAGCGGCCTCGACCTTCAAACCGTACTTCTTTATATTGTTGTCCGCTATTTCCTGGATCTTTTTGATCTCATCCGGATTTTTCAATAAATGCTTAAACCTGGCCTGCACCTTTAAATATTCTTCTACCGGCTTGGGAACGATCTGCCGGCGGCCGCTAAGCACACCGGATTCATATTCTACCAAGGGATATAGCCCTGTATCCACAGCAAGTCTTGCCACGTCCAGCGTAAGATTCGATTCATGGCGCCAGCCCAAGGGGCATGGCACATGCACCTGTATGTATTTAGGGCCTTTAATAGATAATGCCTTTTTCACCTTGCGCTGCAAATCCTGAAAATACGCCGCGGAGGCCGTGGCCACGTAAGGAATACCGTGGGCGGCGCAGATCTCAGGCAACGGCTTTTTCGGATTCGGGTTGCCCATAGATAAACTGCCCACAGGAGTAGTGGTAGTGTTCATGCCAAAAGGAGTGAGTCCGCTGCGCTGAATTCCAGTATTCATGTAGGACTCGTTATCATAACAAACGTATAAAATATCGTGGCCGCGCTCAAGCATGCCGGAAAGCGCCTGCAGGCCGATATCGGCTGTGCCGCCGTCTCCGCCCTGAGCGATGACATTAGTGGTGTCTTTTTTACCCTGGTATTTCAGGGCCGCTTCAATGCCGGAAGCAACCGCCGCGGAATTTTCAAACAAAGAATGTATCCAAGGCACATTCCAGGCAGTCTCCGGGTAAGCGGTAGTAAATACTTCCAGGCAGCCGGTGGAATTGGCGACAATCGTATTCGGGCCTGCCGCTTCTATGACCAGGCGCGCGGCAATGGCCTGGCCGCATCCGGCGCAGGCAGTATGTCCCGGCTTAAATAACGGGTTAGTCTTCATATTTTTCCTTTAGCAATTCCGGTTTTAAGTCTATGAATTCGCCGTTTACTTCTCTGACGGTCAATTTCCTGAAGATGTCGCGGATGGATTCCAGGGTAATGTCCCTGCCGCCTAAACCCGCAACAAAACTGCTGATGATCTTCGGCGCTTTCTTCTTGCCGCAAAAGGCTGCCTTTACATCGGTGGCTATCGGCGCATACGCGCCCAGCGATACGGATTTATCCAGCACCGCTACCTTTGCAACATTCTTCAGCGCCTCGCAAACCCTGGCGTAGGGAAAAGGCCGGTAAGAAATGACCTTCAAGAGGCCGACTTTTTTGCCTTTTTTCCTTAATTCATCCACTACTTCCTTTATCGTGCCGCAGACAGAACCCATGGCCACGATCACCCGCTCGGCATCCTTGGTGAAATATTCTTCCACCAGGCAATCCTTATAATCGCGGCCGAATACGCCGCGGAATTCTTCGCTTATTTTTGGCAACATTGCCAAGACGTCTTTAAATGTATCCTGGATGGCGTAGCGGGCCTCTAAATAATAATCCGGCCCGGCCAAAGCGCCAAAAGTCAACGGCTCAGCAGTATCCAACTTATAAAGCGCTTTATACGGCGGGAGAAATTTATCCACTAAAGCCTGCTCCGGCATATCCAAAGCTTCCATGCCGTGGGTAAGGATAAAACCGTCCATGCAGACCATCACCGGCAGCATGATCGATTTATCTTCTGCCAGGCGGTAAGCCATCAAATGCAGGTCAACTGTTTCCTGGTTGTTCTCGGCGTATAATTGGATCCAGCCGGCGTCTCTTAAGGAAATAGAATCCTGCTGGTCGTTCCAGATATTTATCGGAGCTGAGATAGCGCGGTTGGCACAGGTCAGGACTATAGGCAGGCGCATGCCCGCGATATTAAAGATCACCTCGGACATATAAAACAGGCCCTGCGAGGAAGTCGCGGTATAACTGCGCACGCCGCATGCCTCGCTGCCCAGGACTACGGAGGCGGCGGAATGTTCGCTTTCCACATTTACGCACTGCGCGTCCAGTTTGCCGTCAGCGACCATCTGTGCCAAGTCCTCGACAATATGCGTCTGGGGGGTGATCGGATATGCCGATATCACTCCCGGCTTACATAACCTGACGATCTCCGCGACGGCGTGTGAACCTTCAAAAAATTGTTTCAATTGTTCTCTCCTGTTTCTTCGACCATCTCGATATCCTGCTTAGGGCAGACTTTGACGCAAAGGCCGCAGCCCTTGCAATAATTGTAATCCGTGCCGTAAGTATTCTTCTCATCTCCATATATACAGTGCTCCGGGCAGACCAATAAGCACATCTTGCAGGCGATGCAGTTCTTCTGCAGGAAATGCGGCCTGGACTGCACTCTCCAGGCGCCGGTCTTGACACCCTGGCTCTTTTGCGGCTTAACTATTAACGGCCCGAACATGATTATATCCTTCTTCTATAGCTTTGAGGTTACCTTCCAGGATCTTACCGCTGAATCTGGTCTTGGCGACTTCCAGGAGGGTTTCCAGTTTTAATTCGCCGGTTGCCGCGGCATATGCGCCGAGCAAAGTAGTATTTCCCAGCGGCCGGCCGATGAACTTTAAGGCTATATCGTTAGCGGAAAACATGATTACTTTCTGTTTTGCCTTTAATTTCGGTACTTTAAGGCTATCGGGGCCGTTGATTATGGCCACACCGTCTTCCTTCAAGCCCGAAAAACAGTTATACCCGCGCATTAATGTCGCGTCTACCACGATGACGTAATCCGGAGTATAGATCTGGCTCCTCAGGCGCACCGGCTTTGAGTCCACGCGCACAAAGGCGTTCATCGGAGCACCCATACGGGCGGCGCCAAAGCTAGGAAAGGCATAAGGATACTTCCCTTCCTTAAAATAGGCCTCGCCTAAAAGTGCGGCTGTAGTAATCGCCCCCTGCCCTGCGCGGGCGTGTATGCGTATCTCTTTCATTGTGTCCCTTTGGGTATGTAGGGACAGGTTTAAAACCTGTCCCTACAGAAAACATTACAGCACGGCATGCCGTGCCCCCTACGAAGTTGATAGTATACCTAAAAAATTGATATTGTCAAACAATTTATTTTTTGCCTCCTTGCTGGACACAAATTGGGCTATTGCGGCGGCGTTTCGTTGTGGCCGGCGCCTTTAAGCATATCAAAGGCGTGCGGGATGACGTCTAAAATGGCCGTAAGCGATTCCCTTACCCCCTTTGGGCTGCCCGGCAAGTTGATTATGACCGAGCTTTTTCTGATCACGCTGACGCCTCTTGAGAGCATGGCGTTTTTTGTCTTCTTTAACCCTTCTAACCTGATTAATTCAGGTATGCCGGGAATGGTTTTCTCTGCTACCGCATTTGTAGCCTCGGGAGTCACATCCCGCGCTCCAAAACCCGTTCCTCCGGTAGTAAAAACAAAATCCGCTCTTAAATCATCGCAATAAGATAAAAGCTTCTTCTCTATCAGATCCGCTTCGTCCGGGACTATATCGTACTTGATGACTTCGCCGCCAATACCCTTGATCAGCTCAATAATCACCTTTCCGCTGAGGTCCTCTCTTTCTTTCCTCGAACACCTGTCGCTGACCGTCAATACCGCCGCTTTAAACATTTTCCATCACCTCAATATTATCGCCTATAGCAACCTGGGCTCCAATCAACACCTTAGCGAATATCCCTTCCCGGGGCATAATGCAATCGCCTATTTTATAATATATGGCACAGTACTTATGGCAGTCTTTACCGATTTTGGATATTTCTATAACCGCGCTTTGGCCCAATCTTAACCTGTCGCCGATTTTTAAAGCCGACAGTTCAATCCCTTCGGTTGTAATATTTTCCGCGAAATCCCCCGGGCCCAATAAAAGGTCGGTTTTTTTAACTTTGGCGCACTCTTTCTGTTTCTTTATGCTTTCAATGGAAAGCAGGCTCACTTGTTTTAACCCCACGCCGGCATGCGCATCCTGATCTAAACCGATTCCCTCTATCAGTAATGCCGATTTAATAGGGGTTTTTGAAACCCCCTTAATCTTGCTGTGATTTATCGATAAGATTCTACCTTTATTCATTCTGTACCTGCCTTTTATAAGTGCCGCTTTTACCGCCGCTCTTTTCAAGAAGGATGATCTTCTCTATCTCTATATCCTTTGAGAACATTTTGCACATATCGTATATCGTAAGAGCGGCGACAGAACAAGCTGCCATAGCCTCCATCTCGACCCCGGTTTTACCGGTTGCCCTAATTAAGGATTTTATCTCTATGCCGTCTTCCTTTAATAAAAAATCAACCCCCGCGTATTCCAACTCAATATTATGGCAGAGCGGGATAAGATCCGATGTTTTTTTTGCCGATAGTATCGCGGCAACCCGCGCGTTCTCCAAAACATTACCCTTAGGCAGCAGGTCATCTTTTATTTTTTGAATAATATCTTTATCTAACCTGACAAAGGCCTGCGCCCGAGCCAGCCTCTTAGTCTTCAACTTGTCTCCGACGTCGATCATTTCTGTCTTTTTCATTTTCATCCCCCAATACTACTCATTTCTAATTGGCGCCCCTTCGAAATATTTTTGCGGAATTTTGACTTCATCGAAAAAACCCCTAATACGTATTTAAACAATTCCTCGTCGCTTTGGGTGCCGCGCAACAGGGGCTTTATATCACAGGTCGGGCCGCTGAATAAACACGGACAGATCCTGCCTGCGCAATCAAGCCTGACGCGGTTACAACTGCCGCAAAAATTTGCGCTTGAGCCGCTGATAAATCCGATCGCACCTTCTGAATCCCGAAGCTTATAATATTCTGCCGGGCCATTGCCCTTGACTCCGGAAATCTTCTCAATCGCCCCAAAATGGCCGGTTATTCTTTCTTTTAATACCTGCGTTTTAATCAACGCGCCTGATAACTCCAAAGACCTTTTGTTAGTAGGAAAATACTCAATAAAACGCACGATAACCGGAAGCTCAAATGTCAACCGGACAAAATCCAGCGCCTCATCGTCATTTATCCCCTTCATCAGGATAACATTTAATTTTACCGGGTTAAACCCTGCCCTAAGAGATGCCTTTATCCCTGCCCAGACATCGTCTAAATGATCAAAACCCGTGATTGACTTAAACTTTTCTTTTTTCAGGCTGTCGATACTTATATTTACTCTATCCAGGCCTGCCTCTTTTAATGCTCCGGCAAGGCCTTTTAGATATACGCCGTTTGTAGTCATAGCGATCTCTTCGAGCGCGCCTATTCTTTTAAACATTTCTATGAGGCTGGTGATATCCTTTCTAATTAACGGCTCCCCTCCTGTCAGGCGCAGCTTGCGCACCCCTGCCTTAACAAATATAGAAACAGCCCTTACCATCTCCTCATAGCTGAGCACTTCGTCGCGGCTTAAAAACCGGCTCCTCTCCAGCGGAGTGCAATATATGCAATTCAGATTGCATCTATCAGTCAGGGAGAGCCTCAAATAATCAATGTCTATATTATTTTCCATGTGATAAATTTCATTTTTGAATTCTTTTCTACGGCCTGGCGATCCTTATCCGCCACCATAAAACCATCGGCCCCTGACAAGGCCATTATGTCTGCCGAACCGTGGCAATTTAGAGGCGCTAGATGATATTGATTTTCCTTTTTTGTTATCTTTACCGGAAAAAAATGTTTACGCCCGGTCTTTGTGATGATCTTTTTTGCGGCCAATCCCTCTCTGAATTCCGGCTCACAATATTGATAACCCATCAAATTGCATAAAGCAGGCCGCACGAAAACAAAATATGACAAGAAATTCGATACAGGGTTTCCGGGTATCCCAAAAACCAGGGTTTTATTTTTCACCCCGAAAAAAAGCGGCTTGCCGGGTTTAATATTGACTTTATGGAATATTTTTCTCACACCCAGGCTTGCCAATACTTCAGGGACAAGGTCATAATCGCCCATGGATACGCCGCCGGAAACAAGCAGCATGTCTTTCTTGAGCCCTTGCTTAATTGCGCTTCTTAATTCTCCGGGATCATCTTTGGCTATGCCCAAGAAAGACGGTTTAATATTATCCGATTTAAGCAGCGCCTCAAGCATGGGGCCGTTACTGTTGTATATCTTATTCTTTGCCAGTTTAGACCCTGTGGAAACGATTTCTCCTCCGGTATTTAAAACTGCGGCTTGCGGCTTACCGGACACTCTTACAAAACGCCTGCCTACAGTCGCTAACACAGCTACGTGCGCCGGAGAGATCTTTACTCCTTGCTCAATGACTCTTTGGCGCCGCTTAAGGTCCTCGCCTTTAAAACATACGTTTTCGCCTTTTTTTACGGTTTTTTTTATCAAAACAGAATCCCCGCTTTGCAGCGTATCCTCTACCATGACTACGCTTTCTGCCCCCGCCGGCAACGGCGCGCCGGTCATGATCTTTACGCACTCGGCCCCGTTAAGTTTCTTTTTAAATATATCTCCCGCCTGAATAAGGCCTATGCACCTTAAGCGCGTTGGCGCATTATTTACGTCCCGGGCACGCAGCGCATAGCCGTCCATAGCCGCCTTATCAAAAGGGGGCATCTCGATCGCTGAATAAACATCTTCCTTGAGGATCCTGCCGATGGAATCTTCAATGCTTATCTCTTCCGGCGGTAACGGGCCTGAATTTTTAAGTATCAGTTTTAAAGCTTCTTCATATTCTATCATCTTGGGATTTTCTCCTGATTAGATGTGCCGCCGTGGCCTTAAAAGAAGCGATAACTTCTCCGCCGGCCTTTAGATCCAGGCCCTTCACCGATTGAGCAGTCACCGAAGCGACTAAATTGAAACCACAGTCTAAACTGACCTTATATTCCAGCCGCCAGGGCTCAATATTAATAATCACGGCCTTAAAATGATTGCGGGCGCTATTTGTATCCATATGCCTGGACACTGTTACATCTTCCGGCCGGACGCAGACAAATACATCGTCTCCTTCGCCGTAGACTGATACTGCCTCCAGCACCTTCCCCCTCACCTTAATAAAACAAAGGTTATCCTCCTTCTTAAAGATCGAGCCTTCGATAATCGTTTCAACACCCACAAAATCAGCTACTTCCTTAGAGACAGGCCTGGTAAATATATCTTCGGGGCTTGATAGCTGTAATATTTTTCCGTTTATCATCACCGCTATCGCATCAGAAAGGGCCAGTGCCTCGGATTGATCCTGCGTGACAAATATTACCGTGATTTTATTAAGCCTGATTATTTTACGTAAGTCATTAATAAGGGATTCTTTAAAACGCGCATC
>JAUYEC010000198.1 GCA_030691585.1 Candidatus Omnitrophota bacterium | reverse complement strand
AATGATCGGGGCAAGCAACTTTTTTGAATTGTCCGTGGCTGTGGCGATTTCTCTCTTTGGCTTAAAGAGCGGGGCCGCACTTGCTACCGTAGTGGGCGTGCTTACCGAAGTGCCGATAATGTTGAGCTTGGTTAAATTTTCCAACAAAACCCGCCACTGGTTTGATCCGGGAAAGAAAATAGCTTAAGATGGCAATTTATAGGCAATATGGTATTATACTGCATACGCTCTCCAGAATGGGTATTGCCCTCAAAAAAAAGAAAGGGACCACGACTATGCCAAAGAGAAATGACATTAAAAAAATCCTGATCATTGGCTCCGGCCCGATTATTATAGGTCAAGCCTGTGAGTTTGATTATTCCGGAACGCAGGCCTGCAAGGCCCTGCGAGAGGAAGGTTACAAGATAGTTTTGGTCAATTCCAATCCCGCTACGATCATGACTGACCCGGGAATGGCTGACTGCACCTATATTGAGCCGCTTACCGTGGAGAGTGTAACTAGAATTATTGACAAAGAGCGGCCGGACGCGCTCCTGCCGAATTTAGGCGGGCAGACTGGTTTGAACCTGGCCTCCGCGTTGCATAAGGCAGGGGTATTGGATAAATATAATGTCCAGATCATCGGGGTCAAGGCCGATGCCATTGAGCGCGGGGAAGACCGCGAGGCCTTTAAAGACACGATGAAAAAACTTGGCATCCCGGTACCGCGTTCAGAGATATGTTTGAATGTCGAGCAAACTATGGAAGTGGCGCGTTCGCTGGGGTATCCGGTGGTGGTGCGGCCGGCATATACGCTCGGCGGTACAGGCGGCGGCATTGCTTATAACGCCGAGGACCTGCGTGTATTATCCGAGCGCGGGATAAACGCCAGCCTTATTCATCAGGTATTGATCGAAGAGGCAGTTGTTGGTTGGGAGGAGCTCGAGCTGGAAGTAGTGCGCGACGAGAAGAATCAGAAGATCACCGTCTGTTTTATTGAGAATATCGACGCTATGGGCGTGCACACCGGAGACAGTTTTTGCGCGGCACCTATGCTTACCGTGCCCCAGGCTTTGCAGAAAAAAATGCAGGATTTTTCCTATAAAATAGTGGATGCTATCGGCGTTGTCGGAGGCACGAACATTCAGTTCGCGCATAATCCTAAGGATGACCGGCTGGTAGCTATTGAAATAAACCCGCGCACCTCGCGCTCATCGGCGCTGGCGTCCAAGGCCACCGGTTTTCCCATTGCGCGAATCTCGACGAAATTAGCCGCCGGATATAATCTTGACGAGATCCCGTATTGGAGAAAAGGCACGCTGGAGAAATACGAGCCCTGGGGAGATTATGTGGTGATCAAGTTTGCCCGCTGGGCGTTTGAGAAATTCCGCCAGGCAAAAGATGTGCTCGGCACACAGATGAAGGCAGTGGGCGAAGTAATGAGCATTGCCAAGAATTTCAAAGAAGCGTTCCAAAAATCCATCCGTTCCTTAGAAACCGGCAGGTCCGGACTGGGTTTTGCCAAAGATTTTAACAGCCTGTCACCGGAGGAATTAAAGTCCAGGTTGTCAAATCCGTCCAGTGAGCGCGTATTTCTGATGTATGAAGCGCTGCGCAAGGGTGTCAGCGTAGACGAGCTCCATGCCATGACCCATATCGGCACGTGGTTTATCAACCAGATGAAGGAGATAGTGGACTTCGAGGAAAAAATGCTCAGCGCAGGATGGCCCAAATTATCCGACGCCGACCTGAAGCTTGCCAAAGAATGGGGTTTTAGCGATAAATACCTGGCTAAGATATTTAAGGTAGAAGAGGCGCTGGTCAGGAGCCGCAGGAAAAAAGTGGTGGGCAACGCGCGCTTTGAAGCTGTGCCGGTAAGCGGGGTTAAGGATGCAGCCTATTATTATTCTACTTATACTCCGGGTAAGGACGAGGTTGGGGTAACGAATAATAAAAAAATCATTATTCTAGGCGGCGGGCCCAACCGCATCGGGCAGGGCATTGAATTTGATTATACCTGCGTGCACGCGGCATTTGCTCTTCGCGACGAGGGATGTGAGTCGATCATGATCAATTGCAATCCGGAGACAGTTTCCACGGATTATGATACCTCTAACAAACTTTATTTTGAGCCGTTGACAGTGGAGGATGTGCTGACGATCTGGGAAAAAGAAAAGCCAATGGGTGCTATCGTGCAATTCGGCGGGCAGACCCCGCTGAATATCGCAGCAGATCTGGAAAGAAACGGAGTAAAGATCCTGGGTACCAGTACCACAAGCATTGCCTTTGCCGAGGACAGGGAATTATTCAGGCAGAAGATGATCAAACTAGGCATCCGTCAGACAGAGGGTGCTACCGCGTTATCACTTGAACAGGCCACGGATGCAGCACGGCGTATCGGCTATCCGGTGATGGTCAGGCCGTCGTTTGTGCTGGGCGGCCGCGGTATGGAGATCATCTACGACGAAAAGATGCTGGCCAAATACGCCAAAGAGGCGATACAGGTCAGCCCGGAGCACCCGATGCTCATCGACCGTTTCTTAGAAAATGCCCTGGAGTGCGAAGTTGACGCCCTCTCTGACGGCGAGCATACGTTTGTCGCCGCGGTAATGGAGCATATCGAGCACGCGGGTATTCATTCCGGAGATTCGGCCTGCACCATACCTTGCCGCACCATAAAGCCCGAACATTTAAAAATCATTGACGAATGGACGGCGATGATCAGCCGGGAACTAAAGGTCACGGGTTTTATCAATATACAGTTTGCGATTTGCGACGGAGAGGTATATATCCTGGAAGCAAATCCCCGCGCCAGCCGCACCGTGCCGCTTGTTTCAAAAAGTATC
>JAUYEC010000111.1 GCA_030691585.1 Candidatus Omnitrophota bacterium | reverse complement strand
CTGACAGGATAATGCAGGCATTCATCCAGCGGCATGATGATATCCGCCTCCAAATCCCGCTGTATGGCGACCACATCTTCGGGTGTAAGCTTATGGCGGGTACCGTCTATATGCGACTGGAATTCCACTCCCTGGTCGCTTATTTTCCTCAAGAGTGCCAGGCTGAATATCTGATAACCGCCGCTGTCAGTAAGGATGGCAGCGTCCCAGGACATGAAATTATGCAGCCCCCCGGCCTTTTTTATAATATCCAGGCCCGGCCGTAAAAATAAATGGTAGGCGTTAGCGAGAATTATCCCTGCTCCGGCGGTTTTGAGTTCCTGCGGTGAAACAGCCTTGACCGTGCCTTGAGTGCCCACCGGCATAAAGACCGGTGTATCGATTGAGCCGTGCGCGGTCACGAGTTTGCCTGAACGGGCTTTACTGTTTTTGTCTTGATGAATTAGCGTAAACATAAATAATGGGAAATAATGGGGACGGTTCTATTTTTAAATTCTTTTTAAGGGGACGAAAAATAGAACCGTCCCGTTTATTTTAAATTATCAACATCGCGTCGCCGTAACTATAGAACCTGTATTTTTGCTCAATGGCTTGCCGGTAGGCAATTTTAATCAGATCCTGCCCCCCGAAGGCGCAAGCCAGCATGAACAATGTCGTCTTAGGAAGATGAAAATTAGTCAGCAGGCAATCTGCTGCCTTGAATTCGTATCCGGGGTAGATAAAAAGATCCGTGTGGTCAGTCGTGCGTCCGGCGGCACGCGCCTCTAAAGCGCGAAGGCTGGTAGTCCCCACGGCGATGACGCGCCCCCCAGCCTTACGCGCCTGCAATTGCGACGTAACGCAAGTTTCAGGCACCCGGAAATATTCCGGGTCCATTTTATGGGTTGTAACGTCCATTGCTTTTACCGGTTTAAATGTCCCGGCCCCCACATGTAAAGTAAGATAGGCGAAATTTATCCCTGAAGATTTTAACCGCTCGATCAACTCCGGGGTAAAATGCAGCCCTGCCGTAGGAGCGGCCACTGCCCCGTCAACGGCAGCATAGACTGTCTGATAATAATCACGGTCCAGTTCTTCGGCTTGGCGTTTTATATACGGCGGCAGAGGCATGCATCCATGACGGTAGACTTCACCTAAGTCCGCGGCCTCAAAGGTGATTTCATTTCTACCGCTTATTACCCCGAAGATCGCTCCGCTGTCAAAACTTATTCTTTCATTCAACTTCAGCCGCGCCGGTTTTAGCAGGGCATTAAAAGTTACTCCGTTTTTTACCCCCAACAACAGGGCTTCTGCTTTTCCGCCGGAGGCGCGCGAGCCAATCAGGCGGCAGGACAGGACCCTGGTATCGTTTAATACCAGAAGGTCATTGGCGGCTAAATTTGCGCCGAGCGCGCTAAATACCGTATGCTCTATCGCCCGAGTTCTCCGGTTGAGAACCATGAGCCTGGCTTCATCGCGTTTTTTTTGCGGGTATTGGGCGATCAGGTCTTTAGGCAGGATATAATCAAAATCAGACAGGTTCATGGAAGCTCATTTGCTGCTGGTAACCCCGCCGGAAATATCCACCCCGGGGTAATAATATTTCAGGATCTGTTCGCAGCTATCGCCGCGTTTGGCCATAAAATAACCGCCCCACTGGCAAAAACCTACGCCATGGCCCCAACCCAGGCCCTCAAAGACAGCATCTCCTCCGGTTATGGCCACCGTAAAATTCGTGCTCATGATCACGTTAGGGCCGACGACGTTACGGAAATCTTTTGCCGCAATCTTTATATCCGCGGTATCATTTTTGACGGAGGCGATCGCAAGGTCCGTGATGCGGCCGGATCCATCCCTGCCCAGGATTCCAATGCCCTTTATTTCATCAATGTTAAAACCGGAATTTTTGAGCTTTTCCAGGATCTCCTCGAGGCTTAAAACGCAATGCCAATTATAATGCGGCGAATCTTTGCAGAACGGGCAGAGCACACCCTTGAGTGGCGCAAGGTCCACTTTCCAAACCAAATATGCGTCTTCAGTGTATCCGCCGCAGGAAGCGTGGTAAAAAGACGGCAAGAGTTCCCCCTGATAATTTAGTATGGCCCCGGCAGTCGAACGCACCGCGCGGTTCAGGCGGTAACGTTCTGAGGTCCTTCCGCCGTAAACCTGGGAATATATATCACGGGTGACGTCAAAATCTTTTTGCTGATTCTGCTTCATCTGATAGAGCGCGTAGGTCCTGCAGATGATCGCCTGCGCCTTAAGCACCTCATCCGGCCAATAATGCGATGTCTCATGATAAAGCACGCCCTGCACATAATCTTCCAGGTCGATATAATTTATTACCGACAACACGCCGGATTTACTTTTCATCAACCCATTCGACGAGCCCCTGCCTTCAGTCCGGGACTCGCTCAGGGTTGATGCTGAGCGGCCTGCATCCTCAGAGACATTATTCGGAGGCCGTCGAAGTATCAATAAAATATTACCCCTGAACCTGCGGCCGTCAATAGTTACGGCATCTTCCTGTGCCGGAACAATCAATAACCTTTCTTTATCAAAGGCCTGCTCGCCCATCAATATCTTGGCGCCCGCGGCAGTGACTGTCGCGTAAAGATCTTTGTTCTGGTATATGTATTTTCCCGAAACCGGATCCTTTATGGAATAATCGCCCTTTATCTTCAGGCTCAAGGATTCGGCATCGCGAATAATTTGCACCCGGACATGCTCGGGCATTTGCGCAAAACAACGAGCCTGCGGAAACACAAGGCCGGCAGCCAGAAAAACCGCCAGGGCCAAAATCTTATTAATTCTCATCAGCGTTTTGTCCATCGTTCTATTTCAGAGTATAAGCATCCACAGTATTTCTGGCAGTAGATCCCCTTGGCCCGGGCACGCTCGTGAGCCTTGCGGAACCCCGGACGGAAATCTTCGCCGTGAAATTTAACTCCCTTTTTGGCCGCGACGCTAACACCTATTTCCTTAAGCGCGTCCTGGTCCTGGTAAGGGCTGACCAATAGCGTCGTGGAAAAATAATCGAAGCCGTTGGCGCGGGCAAATTCCGCGGAGCGCTCCATCCTGAGATTCCAACAGGCTAAACACCGCTCCTTACCTGATTCATTGTTGCAAACCGCGCGAAAAAAATCCTGCGGCCGGTACTCGGGACTGATAAAATCGGCAGACATGCCTGCGGCCAATTCCTCTGCCGCCTGCATCCTTAAGTTGTATTCAGCCAAAGGATGAATATTAGGGTTATAATAATACGCTACCGGCGCGAATCCTTGCTCTCTTAGGCGCTCCAAAGGGTATATCAAGCAAGGCGCGCAGCAGGTATGCAGCAGTAATTTCATCAAAGATTATATTTTTTAATCTGTATCGGTGAATGGCCCGACAGAGGAATCTATGGCTTCCAGGTAGCGGATATAATCTACGTAAGCTGCGGCGTAATCGCGGCCGGCCTCAACGCTGTTATCCATATACTTTTTTTTGGACATGGCCTTATCAAAACGCTCTCTTATGCCTGTTGAGACAGCCTCTGTTATCTGGCCGGAGAGCTCTTTTAGCGAGCCCTTATCGAGCGCCTCATCCGCGGCCAGGACAATCCGGCTTGGCGGCCCTGTTTCTTCCATGCCGGCGTAAGGCCTGCCTTCAGCGCGCAGATGAAGACGCACCAGTGTTTCCAAAAAATATATCTCTGCCATGCGCCTGGCATCCGTTCCTGCTTTGCGCACGGTCATAGTCTCAGTAAATGCCTGCCTTATTTCGTCTTCGTCTTCGGCCCTTGCCCAGACGAGTGCCGGCCTGACGTCGTCGATCTCAATCGCCCTCTGCCCCGCTTTTACCACCGGCCCGACGAGCGAGTCTTTTTCTGCCGACGCAGGCACTAGTGGTAATAAAACGCAAAAAACCATAAGCAGCAATGCCGTAAATTTCATGTTATATCGTGGTGGGCTAAAATAGTTCTTCCTGCTTTTCGTATTTTATACCGAAGTGTTCGAAGGCCAGTTTCGTGGCTACCCTTCCGCGAGAGGTCCTTTTGAGATAACCTGCCTTAAGAAGATAGGGTTCTACGGTATCGGCAATGGTATCGGTTTCTTCGTTGAGGCTGGCGGCCACGGATTCTATGCCTACCGGCCCACCGGCGTAAGTTTCAGTGACTAATTTTAACACCTTACGGTCCAGGTCATCGAGGCCGGCCCTGTCGATCCCGAGATCATCCAGTATCTTAGGAGCCTGGGACAATGTAACCTGCTTTATCGACTGAACCTGGGCGTAATCCCGCACCCTGCGCAAAAGCCTGTTTGCGATACGCGGGGTGCCGCGCGCGCGCCGGGCGATCTCGTCGCAGGCATCGCCGTCGATACTTAAACCCAGGATCCCGGCAGAAGTCTTCACGATCCGGGAGAGCTCCTCTACTTTATAAAAATCCAGGTTATAGAATATCCCGAACCTGCTCCTTAATGGCGCAGCCAACAGGCCCGTGCGCGTGGTCGCTCCCACCAGGGTAAAAGGTTTTAAATTGAACTTAATGGTCTTGGCGTATGGGCCCTTATCAATGATAAAATCGATCTGAAAACTCTCCATAGCAGGATACAGGAATTCTTCCACCACCTTGGAGAGCCGGTGGATCTCGTCAATAAAAAGGATATCGCCAATTTCCAGGTTGGTCAAAATTCCGATGAGGTCGCCTGCCCGCTCTATGGCCGGGCCGCTTGTGGCGGTGATTTTTCCAGCCATCTCGTGGGCGACGATATGGGCAAGAGAGGTCTTGCCCAGGCCCGGGGGGCCGCTTAAAAGTACATGCTCCAACGGTTCCTTGCGCTGACGGGCGGCAAGGATCGCGATCTTGAGGTTATCAACTATATCCTTATGGCCGACAAACTCGGAAAATTTTTTCGGCCGCAGAGAAATATTTAAAACAACGTCCTCTTCGGACTCCTTAACGGGTACACGCGGCAGATTACCTTTAATCAGGGAGGACCTTGTCTCTTCGCTCATAAGGTATAATGTTGTCCTTATTCCTGGCTATCTCGATATCTTCGAAGAGTTCGTTCTGAAAAGCGGTGATCTCTTTTAATTTTATCAGTTCCAGGACCGCCAAAAAAGTCGCGATGATCTCCAGTTTATTTTTTGCTTCCCGGAACAACTCGGAAAGCTTGGCGGAGGATACCTTTAAAAGCAGGTGCAGGATCTGGTGCGCTTTTTCTTCGATGGTGAACTCATCTTTTATGACTTCATAAAATATTTCTTTGGGAATATCTTTGAGCGCCCGCGAGAAAGCGTTGATCAGGTCAAAGATGCTGGCCTCAAAATATACTTCCTCTTTTCCGCCCGGTCCGGGGAGTTCTTGCTTATCCGTCACCTCCGGCCTTGGCCGCTTAAAGACCTCACGCTGGGCTACCTCTCTCTCGCGCAGAGAATTGGCTATTTCCTTGAATTTCTCGTATTCCAGGAGGCGCCTGATTAATTCCGCGCGAGGATCTTCCTGTTCTCCTTGAGCTACCTGTGTAACATCCACAGGCAGAAGCATCTTGGATTTGATCTGCATAAGGGTTGCCGCCACCACCAGGAATTCTCCGGCGATATTCAGATCCAATAACTCCATCAGGTTAAGGTATTCCAGGTATTGTTCGGTTACTTTGGCAATCGGTATATCATAGATGTTAAGATGGTCCTTTTTAACCAGATAAAGCAAAAGATCCATCGGCCCTTCAAACATCTCTAATCTGATTTTATAGGCCATAGCTATAACATCCTGAAATTTAATTAGTTACAAAATCAAAGGGTGGCACCTTGGGGAACGTCCCCCAAATTATATGCCGATTAATTCCTTCACTTCAGAAAGCGTCTTAGCGGCTGCTGCTTGCGCCTTCTTTTGCCCTTGAGCCAGTATATCGTATATTTTTTTCTTGTCCTTTAGCAATTCAAGCTTCTTCTCGCGCATTGGCTCTAAAAACTTTACCAGCGCTTCCGCAAGCTGCCTTTTACATTCGGTACAGCCAATCTTGCTTGCACGGCAGGCAGACTCGATCTCTTCCTTCTTTGAGCCGTAAAACAACGCGTAATAAGCATGCACGTTGCATTTATCGGGGTGGCCGGGGTCGCTCAATTTGATCCTGGCAGGATCGGTAAACATACTCTGGACTTTTTTTTGGATCGAATCCGGCGCCTCAGAAATCCCGATATAATTACCGTAGCTCTTGCTCATCTTGCGGCCGTCAAGGCCGGGAAAACGGTTAGCCTGCGTCAATAACGCCTGGGGTTCGCCAAATATATCCTTTTTATAAAGATTCTTGAATTTCCGGGCGATTGAGCGGGTAAGTTCCAAGTGCGGCAATTGATCCACGCCTACGGGCACTGCCTGCGCCTTATAAAGCAGGATGTCTGCCGCCTGCAGGACCGGATAACCCAGGAATCCGTAAGTGCTAAGATCGCGGTTCTCTATTTCGCGCAGCTGTTCTTTATAGGTCGGGCAGCGCTCCAGAAGCCCTAGAGGTGTGATGATGGAAAATATCATAAACAGTTCCAGGTGCTGCGGCACCTGTGATTGGACAAAAATAACCGCCTTCTGCCCAGATATTCCACAGGCAAGCCAGTCAGAGACATTATCAATGATATTTTCTTGAATTGCCGCGGGGCTGGCGTATTCGCTCATCAGGGCGTGCCAATCAGCCACCATAAAGAAACATTCATATTCTTCCTGCAGGCTCTTCCAGTTTTCCAACGCACCGAACAGGTGGCCCAGATGCAATTTTCCCGTCGGCCGCATGCCGCTTAATATTCTCTTTTTCATAGTTTTCTGGCTATCTTCTCTATATCATGCGCCTCGATAATATCGCCTTCGAGCATACCGTCAAAACCGGCAAAGCTTATCCCGCACTCAAAACCTTCGGCTACTTCGCGGACATCGTCCTTAAAGCGCTTAAGCGATGAAAGCTTACCCTCAAAAACGGCCTCGCCGTTTCTGGTGACCGTCACCATAGAAGTACGTATGATCTTACCCTTCTGGACAAAACATCCGGCTATGGTGCCTGAACGCGAAAGCTTGAATACCTTCCTTATTTCAACGCGCCCCACGAACACTTTCTTGATCTTGGGCTCAAGCATGCCCTCTATGGCGGCCTTTATTTCATTGGCCAATTCATAGATGATGTTATAGATCTTGATATCGATTTCTTCTTTTTGCGCCAATTCTTTGGCGCGATCATCGGCTGTTACGCTAAAACCCAGGATCAGGGCGTTTGAGGCCATGGCCAGCACTACGTCCGAACTGTTTATGTTGCCGACCCCGCCATGAATAATATCCAGTTTTATTTCCGAGACGTTGAGCTTGGCCAGCGTATCTTTTATTGCCTCCAGCGACCCCTGGACATCCGCCTTGAGGATAATCTTCAAATCCTTGATCTTGCCTTCGGCGATCTGGGCGTGCAGGTCCTCAAGGCTGATCCGCTTAACCGCCTTGACATCTTTTTGTTTTTGCCGTTCGGCACGGGCCTGGGCCAGTTCCTTGGCCTGTTTATCGTCTGCGATAACAAAGAATTGCTCTCCGGCCTGAGGAATATCGGATATCCCCAGCACTTCTACGGGCACGGAGGGCCCGGCGGATATGGCTGCCTGCCCCAGGTCATTGGACATGGCACGCACCTTGCCGTAAAAATTTCCCACAATAATATTATCATTGAGCCGCAGGGTCCCGTTTTGAATCAAGAGTGTCGCCACCGGCCCCCGGCCCTTGGACATTTTCGCCTCTATGACAATACCCCGGGCAAGGCGGGCAGGGTTAGCTTTTAATTCCAGCATCTGGGCCTCTAAGAGGAGCATTTCCAGCAGGCCGTCGATGCCGGCACCCGTCTTTGCCGAGACCGGCACGGTAATGGTCTTGCCGCCCCAATCTTCGGCAGTAAGTTCCAGTTTCATCAATTGTTTCTTCACTCTGTCAACATCTGCCTGGGGCTTGTCTATTTTATTTACCGCGACAATTATCGGAACATTGGCCGCGCGGGCGTGGTCAATGGCCTCTTCGGTCTGAGGCATGATGCCATCATCAGCTGCCACCACGAGAACTACTATGTCGGTAATATTGGCTCCCCTGGCGCGCATGGCAGTAAATGCTTCGTGCCCCGGAGTATCAAGAAATGTAATATCACCGTGCTCCGTTTTAACACGATACGCGCCGATGTGCTGGGTAATGCCTCCATGCTCGCTCTCGGCAACTTTTGTCGACCTGATGGCATCGAGTAATGAAGTCTTGCCATGGTCAACATGGCCCATAAAAGTCACAATGGGAGACCTGGCCTTAAGGTCTGCGGCCTTATCGGTTTCTTCATGCGAACGCAAAGCCAGCTCTTCGGCATCAGGCGCCTCAGCGACCCTGAAACCGTATTTTTCACATATTTTTAAGACCACCGGCTGCTCCAGCGTCTGATTAATACCTGCCATAACCCCCATACCCATCAGGAACTTTATGATTATGGACGGTTTTTCCTGGAGTTTTATCGCCAAGTCTTTAACGTTGATGGGCAGCTTTAATTCCAGCTCCTTTAAGTGAGCTGTTGGAGCCGCCACAGGCGCTGGCGGCACAGCCGGCGCTGGTTTAACCACGGCTTTTTCCTGAGGCTTAGGCGGCTCTACCCGAACCGGTTCCTTGGCCTTTGGCTGTTCTGGGTGTTTTGACGCAGGCGCCGCAGTAGCAGGCGCCGCATGCGGCACAGGCAAGGCCTGCGCCGGATGAAGCAAGGGCAAGGCCGGTTCAACTTTGGGCCGTGCCGGCGGCAGGTCCGTAGGGACAGGTTTTAAACCTATCCCTACAGGAGGTTTGGGCACAACGGCTTTTTTCCTGACAGCGGCCGTCTTGAGCTTAGCAATAGTTTCTTTTTTTGCGGCAGCTACAGAATGCGCGGGTTTTTTCCCCGCCGGTTTATGCGCCGGAGACTTAACCTGAACCTTTGCTGTTGATTTAGACTGTTTTTTTATAATCGGTGTTTTTTCTTTTTTGGTTTTTACCATAGATACCTCTAAGATTTGGCCTTTTTCGCTTCTTCGATCAATTTTTGCGCTTTCTTCTGGCCGATCCCTTTGATTTCCGTCAGGGCCTCAAGGCCGGTACTTAAAATATCCGCCACAGTCTTTATCCCGGCCTTCTTAAGGTTATCAGCTGTCTTCTCGCCTACCCCGGGAAGCTGCTCCAAGGAAAGCCCTGCTTCCTGCGCCACTTCTTCACTTTCAACAACCTCGGCCTTTTTCCCCGCCTGCTCAGCTGCCATGGTCTTGGTGCGGATATCCAGCCCCCAACCGATCAGCCGGGAAGCAAGTTTGACATTCTGGCCGTGCCTGCCGATGGCCAGCGACAGCTGGTCGTCATCAACAATGACCTCGGCCTTCATATTTTCTTTGTCTATCTTGATCTCGGCAACCTTCGCCGGTGAGAGCGCCGCTTTAATGTATTCCTTGATATCCTCATTATAACGCACAATGTCGATTTTTTCACCTTGAAGTTCATTGACGATATTGCGCACACGGTTGCCGCGCATGCCGACGCAGGCGCCCACAGAATCAACTTTTTCATTCTTGGAGCAGACCGCGATCTTGGTGCGCTCGCCGGGCTGACGGGAAATGGATTTTATCTCCACAATGCCCTCATAGATCTCAGGCACCTCCAGTTCAAATAATTTCTTTACCAGGTTTGCGTGGGTCCGCGAAAGAATGATCTGCGGCCCCTTGGCGTCTTTTTTTACCTCGGCGATGTAGGCGCGGATGCGCTGGCCCTGCTTGAATTCTTCGGCCGGCGACTGTTCCCTTTTTAAAAGCAGGCCCTCTGCCTTACCCAGGAGGTCTATGACGATATTGCCTTTTTCAAAACGATAGACCGTACCGCTGGCGATCTCACCGACCCGGCCCTGAAATTCATGAAAGATCACGTCTTTTTCCGCCTCGCGTATCTTCTGGATGATCACCTGCCGGGCGCAAGAGGCGGCAATGCGGCCGAAATCAACGGAAGTAATTTCCTCGTCGTTCTTAAAGGCCTTGAATTTCCCGGTATTAGAATCAAGCTCTATTTTTAATTCTTCCTCGGGCTTGGCGTCTATTACTTTACGGGCGGCAGACATTAAGGCACTTTTAACGGCTTCGATCAAAATCTCTTTTTTGATGCCGCGTTCTCTTTCGATCTGTTCAATAATGGCTAATAGTTCCTGGCTCATGTTAGTCTCCCTTGTTAAGACACTATGCCGTAGGGACAGCATAATATGCTGTCCCTACAAAATCATTTATCATCCTCTAAATTACCTGCTTTGCTCTGCTGATCACTGTTAAAGGCAGCTCTATAATGTTGCCCCTTGTTTCAAGACAAAGAACCTCCGGCGTTACTTTATTAATTATACCTTCATATTCCCATTTTTGGCGCCACGGCTCTTTAAGAAAGACATGCACTAATTTACCCGGACAGCGGCAAAAATCATTCTTTGTGGTTAACGGACGGTCAAGCCCTGGTGATGAAACTTCCAGGATATAATGTTGTTCAAGTAATCCCTTTTCATCCAAAAGGGCGCCGATGCCGGCATTAAGACGAGCGCACTCACCAAGACTAATGCCGCCTTCAGGCCGATCCGCAAGGACTCTTAAGATCAGATCCCTGCCTTCGTAGTGGTGGACAAGCTCCACCAGCTCCAGACTTTGCGCAGTCAGATATTCCGAAATTACCTTTTTTAATTCGTCAATGAGCTCGTATTTATCCATTGATAAGGGCAATCGCCTTTCTTAAGATCTCATCTTTATTTTCTACTGATTTTTCTTGGTCGCGGCGGATCTTTAATTCGAGCTGGCCGCGCTTTACGGCATCGCGTCCGATAACGACCTGCAAAGGGATACCCAAAAGATCGGCATCTTTGAATTTTACGCCCGGCCGCTCATCGCGGTCGTCAATAAGCGGCTCAATGCCGGATTTCTCCAGAACTTCCGCGGCTGAACGGGTTGAATCCATTGTCGCGTTATCGCCTGTATCCAAAGGCAGTAATATTACCTTGTAGGGTGCTAATTCCATCGGCCAGATAATACCGTCTTTATCATTACTCTGCTCGATGGCCGCCGAGATGAGCCGGGACACGCCGATACCGTAACAACCCATGATCGCCGGCTTCTGTTTTCCGTCGGCATCCAGGAAATTAGCACCCAGAAGAGAACTGTATTTTGTCCCTAATTTAAAGATGTGCCCTATCTCAATGGTATTGGTCCTCTGCGCCTCTTTGCCGCATTTTAAACAGGCCGTCTTGTCCCCTTCCTTATAGGTCCTGGCTGAGGCGCATTCAGGACAGAAGACGACTATGTCTTCACCGTCCGGGGCAGGAACCATAAATTCATGTGAAATCTTTCCCCCCATAACGCCGGAATCCGCTTCGGTAATAAGGACTTGCAGGCCGCAGCGTTTAAAAATTTTATTATACGCCTCGTACATGCTCTTATAGTTGGCATCCAACCCTGCTTCATCGCGGTCAAAACTATAGGCGTCTTTCATGATAAATTCACAGGCGCGGATCAGGCCGAAGCGCGGCCGGATCTCGTCGCGGAACTTGGTCTGAATCTGATAAAGCACCAGCGGCAGCTGCCTGTAGGAAGAAAGATTGCAGGAGACAAGATGCGTGATTACCTCCTCATGGGTCGGGCCCAGGGCAATATTCCTGCCTCTTCTATCCTTAAACCGGATCATCACCTCGCCTATATCCTTATCGCGGCCGGTCTTCTGCCAGAGTTCCAACGGCTGTAACGCAGGGAGCAGGACTTCCGAGGCGCCGGCAGCGTTCATTTCCCGGCGGATGATACCTTCAATGTTTGTAAGCACTTTAAGGCCCAGGGGCAGGTATGAATACGCCCCGGCCATTAACATCCGCGCAAGGCCGGCGCGCAAAAGTAACTTGTGGCT
>JAUYEC010000097.1 GCA_030691585.1 Candidatus Omnitrophota bacterium | reverse complement strand
CTTTTATTTTTTGCAAAATAAAAGCGGATATCTGCTGAGGGCTGTATTCTTGCCCATAGGCCTTGAATTTAAAATCCGTGCCCATCTTGCGCTTGGCGGCCTGAATAGTGCCTTCAGGGTTGATTGCCGCCTGGCGCCTTGCCGGCTCGCC
Source organism: Candidatus Omnitrophota bacterium (assembly GCA_030691585.1). GTDB lineage: Bacteria > Omnitrophota > Gorgyraeia > Gygaellales > Profunditerraquicolaceae > JAUYEC01. Next base: position 6,395 of record JAUYEC010000097.1, on the reverse strand, counting down.
GACTAATTTTTGGCCGTCCTTGGTAAAGGCAACATAGGAAGGAAATGCTTTTCCCGATGCGACACCGGCGCCTTCTGCCGACGGTATGATTACCGGCCTGCCACCCTCCATTACCGCGGCCGCTGAATTTGAAGTCCCCAGGTCAATTCCGATAACTTTTGCCATTTTAACCTCCTGTTGGTGGTTCCTGTTTCTGTTGCGTTATATTTTTTGTGGTGACCTTGACTTTAGCGGTCCTGATCACACGGTCATTCAGTAAGTAACCTTTTTGCAACTCTTCGGCGACGGTATGCTCCGGCTTGGACTTATCCTCAACCTGCATCAGGGCCTCGTGATAATGCGGGTCAAATTTCCCATCGAGCGCTTTGATCGCGGTGACCCCGTGCGCCTTAAGCGTTTCGTAGAGATGCGCCATGATCATTTCCACGCCTTTTAAAAAAGCCGGCAGGTCCTCATGTTTTGTCTCGGCCAGGTTTACCGCGCGCTCCAGGTCATCAAGGATATTCAACAGCTCCAGAATAATGCCTTCGTTGGCAAACTTCACAAAATCCTGGCGTTCTTTTTCCATGCGCTTACGCGTGTTTTCAAAATCCGCCTGCAGGCGCAGGAGCTTTTCCCGCCAAAGAACGGCAGAGGCGGCCTCATCCGTTAGCTTTGAATATTCCTCTTCTTTGAGGGTAATTATTTTTTCTTGTTTATTTTCTTCTTCCATCAACGGCCCTAATCCTGTAGGGACAGGTTTCAAACCTGTCCCTACAAATACTTCTGTCTAAAGATTATCCAGCGCTTCGGTGACTACATCCGAGATATATTCAATGGTAGGAATAATATGGCTGTATTGCATGCGCGTCGGGCCCAATACCGCCAGGCGCCCATAAGGTTTATTTTTCAGGCGGTAACCGGAGACCACCAGCGAACAACAGCTCAAATCAGGGCATTCCAGTTCCAGCCCGATATAGACCTTGACCTTTTCGGGAAAATCCCGGTTAATGATATCCAGCAGGCGCTCTTTTTCCTCGATAATTTTAACCAGCATGCGTATCTTTTGAGCATCCTGGAATTCCGGCTGTTCCAGGATGCGGCTGATACCGTTATATAAAAACTTTCCTTCCGTTTCCAGGAATGATACGATGCCGGCGTAACGGGTGATCATGGAAATTAACGCCGATGTCTTATCCAGGACGTCCTCCGGACGGCTGACCTCTTTTTTGTAAACCTCGGCAATGGACTCTTTTTCCCCATCCGGCAGCTCCCTGCCCGCGCTGCAGGCCGGCATCTGCGATATAATAAAATCCACGTAATAGCGGTAACCCTTATCCGTGGGGATCCTTCCGCCGGAAGTATAAGGATGCCTTAGGTAGCCGGCCTCTTCAAGCTCGGCAAAGATATTCCTGATCGTTGCCGAACTTAAATCAAATTCCTCGGCAATATCCTCCGAAGCAACCGGCATCGCCTCACGGATATAACGGTTGATGGCCGAGGTCAAAACCGACCTTCTCCTGGAATCATGATCAACGTTTCTTACCATATTTAAACAAATTTTGTAGGGACAGCATAATATGCTGTCCCTACATCATACTCTCACCCAGTTAGCACTCACGTCCTTAGAATGCTAAATGATAAGTTTAGCACAAAAATCATCTTTGTCAATCTTTTACCTCTTCAATTTCGCGGCTATGCAGGAGTTTCTCAAAGAGGACCTTAGGCAGGGAAAGCTCGATCTTTATCCCCTTCTGCAGGTATTGTATATCCTCCACCCGGCCCTGGCGGTAGAACAGGTCCACCAGGTCCATGCGCGCGCTCTTTACGATGATCTCGGCTTTGACCATCCGGCTGGTAAAACTTTCCTGGATCTTTACCAGAAGGACATCCAGATTCTGCTTCAATTTTGCCGAAACGCACACTGCGCCGGGAAATTCGCTTTCTACCCTGGCCAGCCACACTTTGTCTTCTACGAGGTCGATCTTATTTAATACAGTAACCGTGGGCTTGTCCTGCGCGCCGAACTCAGACAACACCTGCAGCACCGCTTTATTGCGCTCAAAGACCAAGGGGTGCGAAACATCCAGGACATGAACCAATAGATCAGATTCAGTCAGCTCCTCTAATGTGGCTTTAAACGCCTCTACCAGGTGATGCGGCAGGTTATGCAGAAAACCGACGGTGTCGGAGATCACTATATTTTCGCCGTTAGGCAGCTGCAATTTTTTGTAAAGCGGGTCCAGCGTGGTAAAAAGGTGCCCGGTAACCGCTTGGCCAGCGTCAGTCAGGGCGTTTAATAGCGTAGATTTCCCGGCGCTGGTGTAGCCGACAAGAGCGACGCTGGAAAGGGCATTATCTTTTCTTTTTTTACGCATAACCTCGCGGTGGCGGCTGGTGTCTTTAAGCTCTTTTCTTAAGCGGTCCACTTTTTCCCTGATGCGCCTGCGATCGATTTCGAGCACCTGCTCTCCGGGGCCGCTGGTGCCGATGCCGCCGCCAGTGCGCGACATGACGATCCCGTAACCCAGGAGGCGCGGCATTAAATACTGCATCTGTGCCAGCTCCACCTGCATCTTGCCTTCCGGGCTGCGCGCCCTGCGGGCAAAGATATCCAGGATGAGCTGTGTGCGGTCAATGGTCTTCTTGCCGATGATCTCCTCAAGGTTGCGCTGCTGGGTGCCGGAAAGGTCGCAGCCGAAAACCACCGTGTCCACCCCTTCTTCCTGGGCCAATACCGCCAGTTCCTGCGCCTTGCCGCTGCCGATAAAAAATTTCGCCGTGGGCTTGTGACAGACGCAACTGACGCTGTCTATGATCACAACTGCGCAGGCGCCGGCTAAAGCTTCAAGCTCCTCGGTCATATCTTCAATGCGCCAATTATCCTTCTCTGATTCCATCTTAACGGTGACTAAAAGAATTTTTTCCATAATTTATCGGCTGTCTCCTTTGGCGATTCATTTCCGGTTAATTTTACCCATGTTATTCTCTTATCCTTCCTGAACCAGGTCAACTGGCGCTTGGCGTAACGGCGCGTATTGAGCTTGACCAGCTCTTTTGCTTCTGCCAGATCATATTGACCGTCAAAATATCCTTTCAACTCTTTTATACCTATGGCAGCACTCGCGGTGCGGCTGAGTTTGCGGCGCAGCAATTTTCTTACTTCATCCAACAGGCCCTTATTAAACATTCTCTCCACCCGCTGCTCTATCCTGCGGTAGAGCCGTTCTCTTTTCAGGCCTAAACATAAGATTTTGACGTCATAGTCCGCATACAGGCCCTTTCTCTTTTTCTGCAATTCCGAGATCGGCTTGCCGGTGGCGGTAAACACTTCTAAGGCCCTGATGAGCCGCCTTGTATCATTAGGATGGATCTTTAGAGCGGCCGCGGGATCAACCCGCAGCAGCCTGTTATAAAGGTAAAGACTGCCTTTATTTTGCGCTAATTTATAAAGCCGCTCGCGCAGCCTCGGGTCGCTTGCTTTAGTTTTAAATATCCCGTCCAGCAATACCGACATATAAAGGCCGGTGCCGCCGACAAAAAGCGGGATCTTCCCTCTCTTTAAGATATCCTTCGCCTTATTTAGCGCGGCACGGCGAAAGCGCGTTACATCATAATCTTTGGCAAGGCTGACTACTCCGATCAAATAATGCGGCACTTTTTTTCTTAAGGCAGGAAACGGCTTTGAAGTAATAATATCCATGCCTTTGTAGACCTGCATGGAATCGCAGGAAATAATTTCAGCCCCAATTCTTTTGGCAAAGATCACTGCCGCGGCAGTCTTTCCGGAGGCGGTGGGCCCGACTAAAAATAAGATCTTTTCTTTCATAAATTACCCTGTAGGGGCGGGTTTCAAACCCGCCCCTACGTTGCATTTCTTAAAGGCCTGCTGATTCTGCCCGGATCTGCTCAATTTCCGCCTTGCGGCCGGCTCCAATGTATTTGACGGCTAGCGCAAACTCTTTTGCTGCCTGCCGCGGCTGGCCCGCGAACCTATAGGCGCGCCCCAGTTCAAAATGTGCCGCAGCATCCATCGGGTCCAGCCGTACTAATTCTTCCAAGGCCTCTGATGCCTCCTTAAAACGCCCCTGCCGGTTATACATCAAACCCAGGTTATAATAAGCATCGGCGTATAAAGGAAATAAGCGCACAGCCTTCCTGAAATTGTCCTCAGCCGCCGCGTAGTCCCCGGAATTGTAATATAAATTCCCGAGCGACAATAAAAGAAGCCGGCCGCCGGGATTAAGCAGTGCCGCCTGCTTTAATTCCCGTAGTGCCGCGGCCCGGTCATTCTCTACCTCGTAAAACGAGGCCATTTGTATAGCCCCGCGGTAGCGCACATAATTATTCGCCCGCGGATAGGCCTTGCCGGAGTAACTTAATAACGCATATACAAGAACTACCGACACGCACAACAAAGCTGCCGCCGGATATTTTTTCTTAACGGCTGCCTCCCAAATGGAATTTATAGCCAGTGCCGCCAGCACTGCCATAAACGGCACCAGCATTATTCGATACCTCGTACAGACAAAGAAGGCTACGATACTCAGAGACAATGCCGCAAGCGCAATATAGATCAGCGCGTTTTTTCTGAACTGTTTCAACCCCAAAAAAGCGCCCACGATAAAAAACGGCAGGATATACCTCAAATCAGGGCTGACCAACCTCAGGGCCCTGACCTTGTCCTTGATCAAATAATATTCCGTATCGTGATTGGCCTCGAACGGAACAAATAAATAGGCAACTTTTTTAAGCATCAGCCCGATAAAGGCCCGGGGATCGCTCTTTATAAAAGCAAATGATTTAGACAGCCAGAAATTGGAAACCTGCGATGTCTTCAGGCGCCTGCCGGCATTAAGTTCGGCGATAATACGGGCGTCTTTAGACATACCCTCCTGGTCCGGAGCAATATACTCGGGGTTATAAAACAGCCCGGTGGCTTCGGGATTATTGCCCAGGTAGAAATTGATCCCGACGTGCCCGGTAACAAGTGCCGCGTCTTTTTCAACAATATAATTCCGGCAGGCAGTAATTCCCAGCACTGCGGATAAACCCGCAAAAAAAAGTAGCATCGCGTATAGGCCTGCGCTAAAATCAGCCCGCCTCTGCCGCAGCACCCAAAGTGCTGCAAGTGGGGCAAAAAGTATAATGTTGGCCTGCGCCAGCGCGCAGAGCCCGGAAAATATCCCCGCCCAGAAAAATCCGGCGCGGCCCCGGGTGCGGCTGATATGGAGAAAATACAGAAATAATAAACAATTTAAAAAAAGCGAAAGAGCGGTATAAATAAGCGTGCCTTCATAATACAAAAACAGGCCGTAGGAGAGGTAGAATAACGCCGCAATAAAACCGACAGCGCGGTTAAACATTATCTTGCCAATAAAATACACTAAAACGCAGGTTAGAGCTCCCAGCATAAACTGCAGGGCGTACACCACGGCAATGCTCGAGCCAAAGATACGGAACAGGCCGGCAAGAAAATAGCCGTATAACGGCCATTTCATAAATACGCGGCTTCCGCCTAAAATATCCCCGGCGGCAATATCCCTGGCCCAGTTAAAATAATAACTGCTGTCGGAATACGGCAGGATATTAAAGACCGCGGTGCGCGCGAAATCCATAAAATATACCGCCCGGATAATTACGGCGATAAATAAAATGGATAAAATTGAACGGGTATCTTTCCTGTCAAGCTGGTAATTGGGCATGCAAACCTATGCGTTAAGGGAAGATTTTCGTGGGGTAACCTTGCTGGGAAAGTTTTTTCTCCAGGTCCAGGGCCTCCTGGCGCTGGCGCATCTTGCCTACCCTGACACGGTAAAATTTTCTGCCCCGGACACTTAACTCTTCCATATAGGCGGGGTATTCTTTCTGGGCCAATTTATTTGTAAGATTTTCGGCATTGGTTTTTTTAGAGAAATTGCCTACCTGCACAGTATAGTATATATCTTCAGCGGAAGCCGTAGTGGTAGGCGGCTCAGACTTTGTCTCAAGGTTGAGCGGCGCGTCTAATTTCAACTTATTCAGGTAATCTGCCGCCGCCTGCGTATTCCCGGTTTTGGCGGCGCACTGGCTAAGACGGTAATAGACCAGCGGCCGCACCGTGGTTTTGGGGCTGTCTTTTAAAAGCTGCTGATAATTGCCCTCGGCTGAGGCGTAATCGCCTCTTAAGAAATAACTGTCGCCCAGGCCCATCTTGGCCTCATCGCTAAATTTGCTCTCCTTAAATTCTTTCAAGATGATCTCAAAGATATCCGATGACCGTAAATACCGGCCGTCCTTAAGGTAACTTAAACCCAGGATATAATATAATTCATCCAATCCCGGGGTATCTTCTCCTGTAACCGAAAGGACCTTTTCCCCTTCTTCAATAGTCGTTTTGTAATCGCCGGCTAAGAAACTGACCTTGATCTTTTCCA
>JAUYEC010000076.1 GCA_030691585.1 Candidatus Omnitrophota bacterium | reverse complement strand
TCGAGCGTCTCAATAGGACCTTCAAGTTCCACATCCGCGCCGCCTGCGGCTTTAAATCGGCCAACGGAGCTATTGCCCTCACAACTCTCTTCGCCACTCACTACAACTTCCTGCGGCCTCATATGGCGCTTGGCTACAAGGTGCCTATCGAACTTCCCGACCTTCAAGGAATCTCGACGATCCAGGGTAAGTGGTCTAAGATACTTGCCATGGCTGCCTGAAACCCGTCTTCTCAAAGAACACTGACTTAACCCTATTCCACCCGGAATGAATCCATTCGGAAACTCTATTACTTACTTAAGATTGCTTCGTCCCGACAGAATCGCCGGGACTCGCAATGACAATCTTTTCTGCGCCCCAATACGCTTCCAAAATCTTCATAAGATCATCTCTTTCCAAGCGTATTTATCATAGAACTTTTGACACTATCGCTTAAATCACTCCGTGCTTGGATAATTGTACCACCCGTGCCTGCGCCGGCAACTAAAATATCCGCCTTAGTCAAAGCCGGATGCGTAAATATTATAATGCCAGCGCCTGCTTTATTTCTTCCTCGTCAAAACCGACGATGATCTTTCCGCCGATATCCAGCACCGGCACACCCATCTGGCCGGATTTATCGACCATCTCTTCGGCTGCCTTTTCATCGTCGGAGACATCGATGTCCGTAAAAGCAATATTGTGGTCTTTGAGGAACTGCTTTGTCCTGATACACCACGGGCAAGTCGGAGTGCTGTAGATCTTTACCTCGGGCATTATCTCTCCTCCTTGAAACGCGCTAATGTAGGGGCGGGTTTACAAACCCGCCCCTACAGGCATGTGTTATAAACCCGCCTTGATCTCTAAAAGCTGCCGCAGGTGGCCTTGCTCCTGCAGGATAAGCTCATCCACTATTTTCTGTCCTTCGGGTGGCGCTATCTTTTTGGCGCCTTCATAAAAAACAATGGAATCCTTTTCAAAACCAATGGCCTTGTCGATAGCATCTCTGGTATTCTTTATTGATTCAGCTGCCTGTGTTCCGGTATCCTTTTGAGTAAAGACGCAATCTTTGGCCAAGGCGCTCATATAAGCGAAATATTCTCCGGGATAAGACTCTGCCGGTTCATACTTTTCCACGGAGCCCAGGATCTGCTGGAACAAAGCGATATGCAACTCTTCCTGCGCGGCCAGGTATTTAAGAATGTCCTGGATCTTCTTTTCCGCGATCTTTTTAACCAGGCCATTATAAAAATCCCTGCCGTTTTTTTCAATCTGTATGCCGATCTCGGCGATCTCGCTTCCCGAAAATATATTTCCCATTTGTATAAGCCTCCCTTATGCGGATTTTACTTTGTCGGCGAGTGTTAAGCCGAGCTCATGGCAACATTTAAGCTCAGTTTCATCCGGGGCGTATTTGACACCCACGCCCGCGACCAGGTCCTTGGCCCCCGCCCCTATTAGCAGGGATTCAATCTCTTTTATCGCACCGCCCGCCCAGCCAAAGGAGCCGAATACAGCCATTATCCTGTTTTTCGGTTTTATTCCCTTGATAAGCTCCATAAACGCGGCAATGTTAGGCAGCATAAAGTTATCGTGCGTGGAAGAGCCAAAAATCATCCCCTTGGCATCAAGCATCTCTTTTATCACTTCGGTGCGGTCGCTGTTGGCGATGTCAAAAATTTTAACCTCAACACCTTTATCGATCAACCCGTCGGCAATCGCCCTGGCCATTTTTGCTGTTGCGCCCCACATAGTCTCGTATGCCACCACGACCTTAGGCGTAGTTTCATTTTTGGCCCAGCGCAAGTAGGCCTCGATGATCTTCTCCGGGTGTTTGCGCCAGATGACCCCGTGGCTGGGAGCGATCATTTTAATGGGGATATTCAATTTCTGGACATCCTGGAGCTTCTTCAAGATAACGTCGTTTAAGGGCCAGAGGATATTAGCGTAATATTTTTGCGCCTCATCCATTAAGGCGCAAGAGTCAACTTCATCGTCAAACCGCTCACTTGTAGCGTAATGCTGGCCAAAAGCGTCATTGGGCAGAAGTAGCTGCTCCTCGGGACAGTAGGTGAACATGCTGTCCGGCCAATGCACCATCGGCGCCTCGATAAACTCAAGCGTTCTCTTGCCCAATTTTAATTTGTCACCGGTGCGCACCACTTGCATTTCCCAATTGCCGTAGTAGTGCCTCTGCAGGCCTTCTTTGCATTTTGCCGTGCCGATAATCTTTGCCTGAGGTGCAAGCTTAATTATCTGCGGAAGTGAACCGGAATGGTCGGTTTCCACGTGATTGGCGATAATATAATCTATCTTTTCCGGCGGCAGCACCTGGCGGATGTTGCCGATAAGCTCTTCGGAAAAACTTCCCAGCACCGTATCCACGAGTGTAACCTTCTCATCTATAATAAGGTAAGCGTTATAAGTACTGCCCCGCTTCGTGGTATAGGTATGCCCATGGAACTCGCGCACATTCCAGTCTGTAACACCGACGGAATAGATATCCGGCAATATAGTTTGTACTGGCATATTCGCTCCTACTTAATAACCTTGAAAATTTTCGGTGATGATATTTTCTTTAGGCAGGGACAGTTCCTGGCTCAATATATTTTTCATCGCCTCCACCATCGCGGGCGGCCCGCAGATAAAAAACTTCCTGTCGGCGTAATCAGCTATATTATCTTTGAGAACCCCGGCAGTGATCCGTCCGGCAACACATTTGAACTCCGGGGCGGCCTCCGAGAGTACATGGACGAGCTTTAAACGCGCATATTGTTTTTGCATCAGCTCAAAATCCTCCCTGAAGACAATATCGCTTACGCTGCGATTGGCATAAAGCAACGCTATATCCACTCCGAGGTTTTCGTCCACGACATATTTACAGATACTTCTTATCGGAGTAATGCCGATGCCCCCTGAAAGGAAGGCGATCTTTTCGCAGCCGTCTCTTAAGGTGAACTTACCGAAAGGATACTCTATTTTGACATTGCCACCCGGCCGCAGATTATCTAAAAATTTTGAAAAGGCGCTGTCTGTCAGCTTCTTGGTAAATTCAAGATGGCCTTTTTCGGTGGGAGAGCTGGAAATCGAAAGGTAACGCTTAAATTCAGCGCCTTCTTTGAGCGCCACGGAAAGAAACTGCCCGGCCAAATAGGGCGCTGGTTCCGCCACTTCCAGGCGGAAACTCTTGACGCTGGGCGTCCTCTGAATTACAACTTTAATCCTGGCGTCTTGAACCGGCATGGCTGCTAAACGACTTTCTCAAATTGGTCCTTGCCTACTCCGCATTCCGGGCAGACCCAGGAATCCGGCAGGTCGCTGAATTTTGTGCCGACCGCACACCCATGGTCAGGATCGCCGATAGCCGGATCATAGATATAACCGCAGACCGTACACCTGTATTTATCCATTTCTTCTCCGTTTTTTTATTCTATCCATCTTAGGTCCGCTGGAGTTCAGGGTCAACGATCCGTCTCTTCTAAGGCAGATTTTTCCGACGGCATTTGAGGCGCGCCTTGCATCATGCCTTTGGCCATACACTGCATCGGCCTTTTCATCATCATGTCCTTGCCGCATTTTCCGGATCCAAGCACTTTACAGGCTCCGGCCGAAAAAACTACCAGTACCGCCAGCCAAAGCAGGGCCGCTACCGTATAGCCAAAAACCTTCAATCCCTGCTCTTTTTCCAGCTTGCGTACGCTAAAGAGCACGAAAAAACTGATAGTCAAAAGCACCACCGCATGCGCCATCGCGAATAACCCTAACATTTTAAAATGCATACTCCACCCCCCCTTTTTTTAACCCCCCAATATCTTTTTTAAGTCCACTTCGGGATCGCCGATCAACTTTAGATCATACTTCTCTGCGAGTATGCTTAGAACATTCTTTGAAAGAAAAGCCGGCGCAGTCGGGCCGATGTATATACCCTTGATATTAAGATACAACAAAGTCAGCAATATGGCAACTGCTTTTTGCTCAAACCAGGACAGAACCAGAGTGAGAGGCAGTTCGTTTACGCCGCAGTCAAAAGCATTAGCCAGCGCCAATGCCACTTGGATCGCAGAATAAGCATTATTACATTGGCCGACGTCTATCAACCTGGGAATACCTTCGATCTGACCGAAATCCATTTTGTCCCGACACTCCGACCGATCCGAAAAACCAGTGTCGGAGGTCGGGATTCCGCCCCCAAGAGGCAAGTGATCGGGAACCCCAGGCTTTAGCCCGGACGAAGCTCCATTGAACCGGTATTTTCCGCAGGCAAGTGTCAGGATAACGCAATCTTTAGGTACCAATTCAGCAAGCCTGGTGTAATAGTTGCGCCCGGGTTTGGCGCCGTCGCATCCGCCGATGAGGAAAAAACGCCTGATCTTTCCGGATTTAACCGCGGCAATGATCAAATCCTTCAGGCCCAATATTGCCGTGTGGTGAAAACCCGTGGTGATCTTTTT
>JAUYEC010000164.1 GCA_030691585.1 Candidatus Omnitrophota bacterium | reverse complement strand
TTTTACGGATAACGGAAGCTTCGTCAGCTGCGCCAAAGACTTTTTGATCTTCTCCACTTCTTCTTCCTGAATCGGCCCGGCAGCGGCAGCGGCCCCAAGTTTAAGATAATCCAGCAGCCTGTTGATCTCAAGCTCCATTTCATGCGCCTGCTCGACAAGCCCGCCGAGGTCAACATGGAGATCCAGTATCTTATTTATTGCATTAAGTACCGCGTAAGCAGCCTTGGGGTTCTCGATCTGGACGGTATAAAGCGGGATCTCCGCCAGCAGGCAAAACCCCTCCAGGCCCTCTCTTTTGGCCATGCCCAAAAATAAACCGTTCATCCCGCTGACCTGGCCCATAGACAAAGGGGACAGATTATATTTCTTGAGCTCCTGGCTGACCAATGCCGAAGTAGCGCTGAACCACAGCCCGGGATGCTGCAAATGATCAATAGGCTGGGGCATGGAAGCAAGGGTTACGCATGTCTTGGCCCTAAAACTCTTTGCCGCCTGGATGATCTTTTTGCAATACGCCTCTGCCCGGGAGAGATCCGGCTGGGCGTCGCTTAAAAAAATGATCAGGTCGTTTTTACCTGTTTTGTTTTTCCAGTGATAAAATTTCCCCTGGGGCAGGTTAGGAAGGCTCAAGATGCCATCCTGGATGATGCTGCCGGTCAAGTAAAAAAAGTCCTGGGCCTCTAGGTCCGCGAACTCCTCGGCCTTTAATTTCTCAACCAGGTAACTTGCCGCCCTAAAGGCCACCTCGCCCATGCCGGGCCAGGCCGCTAAGAAAACGGGCTTCTTGAATCTGGGCGTCTTGAGCATTTTGATGCCATCCATAATTTTTACTCCGTCCGCAAGGACAGGTTTAAAACCTGTCCCTACATTATATTCAGGTTGCTATTTTTTCCAATGATAATGCCTTAAAAAATCCTCTAAAACATTCGCGCCTTTCCACAGATTGCCTATGGTCACGAATTCGTTAGTAGAGTGCGCGCAACCGTCACAGCCAAAACCTGTGGCTACTGCCGGGATTCCCTTGTGCTGAAAAAAAGTGATCACGGTCGCCCCTTCCGAACCGGAGACTCGCGGCCGCAGGCGATTCTTGCGCATAGCGCTAACAAGACTTCTTACCAGGCTGTGATCGGGGCTGATTTCGTAGGGCTGCTGGATACCTTCTATCTCTATTTTAGATTTTTTGGCGGATTTAGCAATGATATTTTTGGTTTTTTTTAAAATTTCCCCGGCACTTGTCCCGGGGAGAAAACGGAAATCCAACTCAAATTCACACCAATCCGCCACCACATTGACCTTATCTCCGCCGCGGATAGTGCCGACGTTGATCGTCGGAGGTTTTAGATATTTATTTGAGGCATATGGCCAGACACTGTGTTTGATTTCTTTTATCGCATTTAGGGCGATATCAATAGCATTAACGCCTCTGTCCGGATAAGCGCCGTGCGCGCGCGAGCCTTCAATCTTAACCTTAATATGCATCAACCCTTTTTGCGCGACGATGATCTCAAAATCATCGGCATCCAGCACCACCGCGGCTGACGGCTTTAAAATTCCCTTTTTCAATAGAGGTATCAACCCTAAGTCCGAACCGCACTCTTCATCAGCAGTGGCGGCAAAAATCAAGTCATAATCCAAGACCCGGCCGTCCTCCTTAATACTGCGGATGGCTTCCAGGGCACTTGCAAGATTGACTTTACAATCAGTGGCGCCTAAACCGTAAATACGCCCGCGTTCAATCACACCGGCAAAAGGGTCATACTTCCAGTTCCTGCCGGCAGGAACTGTGTCTAAATGCGGAGTGATCAACAATGAATGGCTGAACTTCGCGCCGGATAAATGCGCCACTACATTCGGCCGCCCTTTTTTAAACTGGTAAATTTTTACCTTTAATCCGATGGCCCGGAGATATTCTCGCGTGAAATCCGCGATCTTAGCCTCGTCTCCCGGAGGATTCTGGGAATCAATATGAATAAGCTCCTGGAGGAGCTTGATCAACCGTTTTTTGTTTATCATTTTTGCGCGGATTGTTAAGGATATGAATTAATGAGGATAACTACCGAGGATATTATAGCAAAAGAAAACAAAAAAGCATTAGAAAATCAGAATTCCGCTCTCATCTGCGCTTGCATACCGTAAATATTAAGGTTGTTATCCGGCCAGAGCACATCGCCTTTTGTGCCGCCGTTTAGGCTCTGCAGTTCAAAGTGTGCAATTCCGAAATTACTATTTATTCACACTTCTTTTAATTGCCTTATAAATAGTCATTATGAAAAAAATAGAAAATACGATTCCGGTAAGAAGAAAAAACGGTTTCCAAGCATGCGGCGATGGATTGGTTACGGATGGAATGAAGAATAAAACAAGACATCCCATGATTATCGCCCGGGCAGTTCTCCCAAGACTGTAATTTATATATGCCGCATACCCGCCGATTATTATTATGATAAACCCAAGAAATTGGCGAATGGCGGGAGGTATATTTGCCATCGCCAATAGCGCGGCCATTGCAACAATGTAATATATCAAACCTTCCTTTAATGCTCCTCGTATTCTGGCATCCATTTTCTGCCTCCTTGAATTCTGGGAATTACGAATACATTGTCTACGTTCTTCAGTTTTCGCCGGAATTACCCGGAATTATTTTTTGCTCGCGCGTAAAATGGTATTAAATAATTTTGCATAAAATTATATATTGGAGCATCTGTATCGCATATCGCTATAATATCAACGTAAAATCCCCTAGGAATAACTTCATTGAGTTCTTTCGCCATGAGCTCCATTAATTGCTCAATCCTAAGATTAAATTTTGGATCGATTTTAATCCCTATTATATAGTGCGGGGGCTCATCCGGCTCCAAAAAACCTTCTGATAAATAAGCCAGCAGGATGGCCGGATATTTCTCAAATAATACAGACAAATCGTTCAATATTCCTTGAGGAATAATACTCGGCGTTTTTAGATATACCGAATCGCCCTTTTTTAATTCTTTGGCGAAAAGGGGTTTTACATATTTATTTTTACCAAATAAAACCCTTAGTGGCATAGCAATCACATTAAAAAATGCATCCCTAATAATATGAAACATTACAATCCTTTCGATTTTATCGACTAAAATCCCAAGTCGTAATCAATTCTGTTGTAACATCCTTGTTAGGATTATCTAAAAGCCATTCAACTCCGCCGCCTTGATTATTTCCGATTGGAGAAGCTGGCACCTCAACATATCTAACGCCGGGTCGTAATCGTCCACCAATCAATGCTCCTTGGCTATTCCCCGCAGGCAAACCCATTATGTCGGAAAAATTAGGTGTATTGTATGGGTCAATAGGTGTCCAGGAATCGCCTCTTTGCAATGATCTACCTCCATAAATCCTAAAAATTTTCTCGCCCCCCTGAGCTTGCTTTGCTGAATAAAATTTACCATCATATAGCGCTCCTTGCAATTCACGTCCCGATTCTACTTCCCTATATATCTTAACGGCTCTTGGTGTTTGATCTGTCTTTAAACTGGGTGATGCTTTATTTTCTTTGGTTGCCTGAACTGATCTGCTTTCGCTTGCAAAAGACGGCATAGCTTTGATGGCATTACCTATCTTGGCCCCGGCTGCAAGACCGGTAGTACCGCCAATAAAACCCCCTGCTAATCCCGCTGCAAAATCGCCTACTCCTGCCCATCCGCCTGTTGCATAAGAATAACCCGCACCGGCGGCTATCAAACCAGCGACAGCTAACGATCCTCCATAAACTGCCGCTCCTGCCGAGAAAAATCCTAATCCTGCACCTATTAAAGCTCCCTGCACGCCGCCACTTAAGGCACCGGTTACCAACCCGCTAATTGTACCGAATATAAAAGGCGCTGCTGGTGCTAACGTTCCCCCAGAGAGCACTACTGCAATACCAGTAACTAGTCCGCCTATAAACGTACCCACAAATGCTTTCCATATGCTAGTCCACCAACTGTGCCCTGTAGGATCAACGTAGTTTATCGGGTTATTGCGGCAGTAGCTGTAACGGTTGAGCGATTGCGGATCGTAGGGCGCTTGGACAATGGTGTCAGCGGTAATGAAACGGCCTATTTCAGGGTCGTAATACCTGGCGCCGTAGAAATAGAGTCCTGTGGCGTCTAATTCTTTGCCGGTAAAGAGATGCTTTACCGGAGATTGCTTCGCCCCTACGGGGCTCGCAATGACTACATTCCTTGCCGTTGTGCCGTAGGGGGTGTATTCGCAGTATTGGACAAGTTTGCCGTCTTTGCCGGAAATGACGTTGCTTGAGCCGAGGTGGTCGGAGTGGTAGAAATTCGTCGTCCGTATTCCGCCGTCGTTCGTCGTTCGTATATCGCAGACCCTATTGGCTCCGGCAAAAATGTGCTTGCGGATGGCGCCGTCGGAGTCTTTTTCAAAGAGC
>JAUYEC010000118.1 GCA_030691585.1 Candidatus Omnitrophota bacterium | reverse complement strand
AGCCTTGAGGTGGTTGGCGTAAGCCGCCATGCCGCAAGCCTGGCTTTAGCTAAAAAATTAGGTGCCATCGACCTCGGCAGCCGGGACATATTAATACTTAAAGGCGCTGACCTGGTTATTCTGGCTGCTCCGGTTGAGGTGATATTAAAACTTGCTCCGCGCATTAAAAGGATCATCACAGAGGAGTGCGTGGTTACGGATGTAGGTAGTACGAAAGCCGAAATAGTATCGAAATTAAGCAAGATATTTGCTAATTACATCGGTTCTCATCCGTTGGCCGGCTCGGAAAAAAGAGGCGTTGGTAACGCGCGCGCCGATTTGTTTAAAGATTCGCTTTGCATCCTGACACCGGTTAAAATTACTTCAGCGCATGCTTTAAAGAAAGTCCGGCTTCTCTGGCAGCAGTTGGGTGCTAAGACGGTTTTAATGGATCCTGAAGCTCATGATAAGGCGCTCGCTTTCACCAGCCACCTTCCGCATATCAGCGCATTTTCATTAATGAACAGCGTGCCGCAAGGATTCTTCAGGTTTGCCGCTTCAGGCTTAAAAGATACAACCCGCTTGGCCTCATCGGAGGCCCAACTCTGGGCGGATATATTTCTTACAAACAAAAAGAATATCCTTGATGCGCTGGGGTTGTTTGAAAAAAATCTCGCCTTAATAAAATCGGCAGTACGCAAAAACGACAGGAAAAAGTTAATTTCCATACTTAAGGCCGCCCAAAAAAAGAGAGATAAGCTAATTCTGTAGGGGGCGGTTTGAAACCGTCCCCTACCATCATATATGATCATAGCCATTGACGGCCCCGCCGGAGCAGGCAAGAGCACCGTTGCCAAGACAATCGCAAAAAAATTAGGTTTTCTCTACATTGACACAGGGGCAATGTATAGGGCGCTGACCCTGAAGGCCATTGAAGAAGGGGTAAGCTCCGGGGATACCGCGCGCCTGATCGCGCTGGCGGCCAATACGCAGATCATCCTGCGCAATAATCCCGACGGATCGCTGGTGGTTTTTTTAGACGGCAGGGACGTGAGCCGCCTGATCCGGGAGCCCAGGATCACCCAGGTTGTTTCCGATATCGCCAGGATCAGAGAAGTCAGGGAAGTAATGTTGGCCTTGCAGAGGGACCTGGGCCGCAAGCAGGATGCCGTTCTCGACGGCAGGGATATAGGCACGGTGGTTTTTCCGGACGCGGACAAAAAATTTTACATTGACGCGCAATTTAAAGAGCGGGTCAGCCGGCGCTATAAAGAGTTGGTGGCCTTAGGGCAAGAGGTAACTTTCGAAGAAGTAGATGCTGATCTTAAAAACCGCGATACCATTGATTCCACGCGCGCTGTAGCCCCCCTTAAGAAGGCCGATGATGCCATCTGTGTTGACACAACAGATATGACGATAGAGGAAGTTGTCGCTACGGTATTAAAGGAAATTAAACTGTCGGGGCGGGTTTAAAACCCGCCCCTACAGTATCGTGAGGATTTTGCCTGCCCGCCGGCAGGCGGGTAGGGACAGCATAATATGCTGTCCCTACAGGTACGGTATATATTCTATGGATAGAAATCTGATACGGAATTTTTCGATCATCGCCCACATTGACCACGGCAAGTCAACTCTGGCCGACCGCATACTTGAGGTCACGGGTGCTGTGGATATCCGCCATAAGGGCGAACAGCTCCTTGATGACATGGACCTGGAAAAAGAGCGCGGCATTACCATCAAGGCCTCCATGGTGAGGCTGGCCTATCGCTCTAAGAAAGACGGCAAGGAATATGTCTTTAATTTGATCGACACGCCCGGCCACGTGGATTTTACCTACGAGGTCTCCAAGTCGCTGGCTGCATGCGAAGGAGCGATCCTGGTGGTGGACGCCGGCCAGGGCATTGAGGCGCAGACCGTGGCCAATTATTACCTGGCCATGGAAAACGACCTGTGGGTTATCCCGGTGATCAACAAAATAGACCTGGCCTCGGCGGATATCGGCCGCGTGCAAAAACAGATCACTACCGTCCTGGGGTTCAAGGACGAAGATATAATCCATGCCTCGGCAAAAGAAGGCAAAGGTATAGAAGATATTTTAGAGAAGATAGTGGAAGTCATCCCGCCGCCTACCGGAGAGATAGAGCATCCGCTCAAGGCCCTGGTATTTGACTGCCGCTTCGACGTCTATAAAGGCGTAGTCATCTTCGTCAGGGTCGTCGACGGTGAGATCACCCCCCGCACGCAGATAAAGATGATGCATTCGGGCGCCATATATAAAATTGAAGAATTGGGAGTATTTAAGAACTTGAAATATTCTCCGGTAGAAAACCTGACTTGCGGAGAGGTCGGTTATTTCACCGCTAATATCCGCGACCCGCGCGAGATCGTCATCGGCGACACTCTTACCGACGTAAAAAATCCCTGCAAAGAGGCGATGCCCGGATACCGTAAGATAAAACCCCTGGTTTTCTGCGGGGTATATCCGGTTAACCCAGGGGATTTTCCTTCTTTGCGCGACGCCCTGGATAAATTAAGATTATCCGACGCTTCTTTTGTTTCCGAGCCGGAAAATTCGCAGTCTTTCGGTTCGGGTTTCCGCTGCGGGTTCCTCGGGCTATTGCATATGGAGATAGTGCAGGAGCGCCTGGAGCGTGAATACGGCCTCAACCTTATCCTGACTGTGCCGAACGTGGTCTACCGGATCAAGAGAAGAAACGGCGATTTAGTCGAGGTAGATACCCCGGCAAAATTTCCGGGGCCCCAGGATATCCTGGAGTCGTTTGAACCTTACGTGAGCTTGTTGATGATCATTCCGATAGAGTCCATTGAGCCGGTATGCGATTTTACCAAGTCGCGCCGGGGAGTGTTTGATTCCAGCGAGTACCTGACCGAAGACAGGGTGAAGCTGATATTTACCATTCCGCTGTCTGAAATCATCGTGGATTTCTATGACCGTATGAAATCGTTGACAAAAGGTTACGGTTCCCTGGATTATGAATTTAAAGATTATCTTCCCGCAAAACTGGTAAAGCTTGATATAATGATCAACGGAATAATATGCGATGCTTTTTCTATGCTGATATGCAAAGAGAAGGTGCTCTCTAAAGCGCAGGCCCTGACTGTCAAGCTCAAGGAATTGATCCCGCGGCAATTGTTTGTTGTGGCGGTCCAGGCGGCAGTGGGGTCGCAGATCCTGGCGTCGGAAAAGATAAAATCCGTAGGCAAGCATGTTACCGCCAAGTGTTACGGCGGCGACATCACCCGCAAGCGCAAGCTCTGGGAGGAGCAGAAAAAGGGGAAGAAACGCCTGAAGCAATTCGGAAAAGTGGAGATCCCGCAGGAAGCATTTTTGGAGGTACTCAAAATTTAGGATGTAACAAAACGATATATTTCCGGTAGGGACAGGTTTGAAACCTGTCCCTACAGATAAGGTGAGATGAAGACGGGAAATAGGGAACCGACAGTCCTAAGCAAAAAATCGGTATTGCGTGAATGGCTGGAAGCGGCCTTAGTGGCGTTGGTCCTGGCCGGGTTCATCCGCACTTTTGTTGTCCAGGCCTTTAAAATTCCCAGCGGCTCCATGCGCACCACGCTCCTGGAGGGTGACCTGATCCTGGTGAATAAATTTATCTACGGCGCGAAGGTCCCGTTTACGGACTTAAGGCTGCCGAAAGCGCGCGGCTTAAATAGGGGCGACGTGGTCGTCTTCATCTATCCGGAAGACCGCACCAAGGATTTTATTAAAAGGCTGGTGGCGTTTCCCGGCGAGACAGTGGAGATAAAAAACGGCACCATCTATATTAACAATAAGCCTTTACTGGACCCGGTTTTTAATCAGAAATTTTATTACAACCGCGGAGACTTAGCACAGGAGGGGAGCAAGATTACCGTGCCCGCGGGAGATTATTTTGTCCTCGGGGATAATTCCGCGTCGAGTAAGGACAGCCGCTATTGGGGATTTGTGCCGGGCCGCAACATCCTGGGCAAGGCAATGATCATTTACTGGCCCCCGCAGCGCATAAGGATCATAAAATAACATGAATTTCGCCAACAAGATCTCAATATTTCGCATACTGACTGTTCCGTTTTTTATCGCCTGTTTCATATATTATACCCCGGAAAAGCAGTACATGCTTTATGTCGCCCTGGGGATATTTATCCTGGCGGCAATATCCGACGCTGCCGACGGTTACATCGCCCGTAAATCCAAACAGACTTCGCGGGCGGGAATGATCCTGGACCCATTAGGCGATAAACTTATGTTGATGAGCGCTTTTATTTGCCTGAACCTGACCACGCGGCTTGCGATAAGGTTTCCGCTCTGGGTGATCCTGGTGGTGGTCAGCCGCGACCTGATCATCCTGCTGGGCGTGGCAGTCATTTATATGGTCAGGCAGAAGATGGATATTCTTCCCACGCGCTGGGGCAAATTGACTACGGCTTCTCAAATAATGGCAGTGCTGGCTGTGCTCTTGCAATTGCCTTTCGCTTATATTTTCTGGGACGCCGCGGTATTCTTTACGGTTTTATCCGGGATGGATTACATAAAGAGGGGGTTCAAGGTATTATATGCCGTGGATAGTTTGCGGAATACTCGTTAGTTACCTGATCGGCTCAATCCCGACGGCGTATATTTTTGTGCGCCTTTTAAAGGGCCAGGATATACGCTCGTTTGGCTCGGGTAATGTCGGAGCGACCAACGCCGCCCGCGTCATTGGCCGCGGCTGGGGGATCACTGTTTTGGCACTGGATGTTTTGAAGGGTTATGTTTCAGTGGCGCTTGTCGGGGCCATGCTGGCCTCAAAGGTTACTTTTATTTCTACCGAGATGTTCCAGATCACATTAGGCGTTGCCAGTGTTATCGGCCACGTCTGGACCGTATTTTTAAAATTCAAGGGCGGCAAAGGCGTTGCCTGCACCTTAGGCGTACTGTTGGCCCTGTCTGTTACTTCAGCCGTACTCAGGCCCATTCTTGGCCTGACCCTTTTGACCTGGGTAGTGGTTTTTGCCGCGGCCCGGATAGTTTCCCTGGCCTCGATTTTAGCCTGCGTTTCTTTTCCTATATATATGGCTATATTCAGGCAGCCGCTGAATCTAGTCGTCGCGACCTCTATACTGGCTGCTTTTATCATCTTCCGCCACAAATCCAATCTCAGCCGCCTCTTTCAAAGGAAAGAGCGGCGCCTGTTTTAAACCATCTTAAACTTAGGCAGAAAACTCCTGTAGGGGCGGGTTTAAAACCCGCCCCTACACGGAAAATTCCGTAGGGACACGGCATGCCGTATCCCTAACTCATTGTAATTAAAAGAGAAAGCGCTTTCTGAATCAGCCTGTTTTGGCCTTGAAAAGGCCTATGGATGGTGCATACTTATTGTGAACCATTTGAATCATATCCCACCAGCCACCAAGAGGCATAATGGGATGGGCCGGGTGCAGTTTCCCGGCCTGGTTTCATAATAAGGTAGGTGACCTATGCGCGACCTGGTGTTTAAAAACTTAACTTCAAGCGACCGCAAAAGAAAGATCCTGGTGAGCTCCGAGGTCATGGATAAGCAGGGCATCCGGAGTTCTATCCGCCGCCATTTTGTCTGCGTGGTCAAAGAAGTCAAGGATAAATCTATCCAACGTCCCTTGCCGCATGTCTATGTGGTCAAAGAACACAACACCAGGGAACGCAGGGAGCATTTTTTCTGTAAGATCAAAGGGAGCTTGTTTGCCCAGGCGCAGGATAAGGTTTTTCTGATCCTGTTTATGCACTCGCTAAATATCAACCTGGTGGGTATGTCGGCAAAAACAGTGGGTTACAGCGAAGAAGAATAGCAGGGTTATCAGGATAATTGTCTATTAAAACCGTGTCGTTTTTTGACGCGGTTTTTTTGCGCGTAATGGGGCCGGGATTAGTTCTGGCCCCACTATTTTGCTTGACAGGCAGCGCGAGGTTATGTATACTTAATAAAGATATTTAAAAAGGTGCTGAACCGGATCCACAAAAAGGCGGGAGGAAGAAAATGGGAAAATTCTTAAAATGCTTGGTTGTCTTAGCCGCAACATTTGTGTTATGGGCGAATACCGCCTCAGCAGCTATTACCAAAACTGTGGACGGTTATGTCCAAGATACCCTCAGAAATATTCCTGTTGCAGGAGCCACAGTTACTTTTACCCCGACTTCTGTATCGCAGACCAGTTATACCGCCACCACTAATTCCGCAGGTTACTATGCCATTGCGAAATTGGGTTGGTATTCGTATGAAAACAGCAAGCGCATCGGCTATAAAATTACGGTTACCGCCGCAGGATACGATAGTTTCAGCACCGCATCGGGTTCGCCGGTGTATTTTAATGGCAGCAGCCGCTACAATGTCAGTTTAAAATCCACCAGCGCCGCTGAGCTTAAGGGAGCGGTTACTGATCAAACGGGTAAGAAGCTCGCGGGCATTACCGTAACTTTAAAGCCTGTTTATTATACTTATTATGGTTATCAAATGCGGGATTATACTGCTGTTACGGACGCAAATGGTAATTATGATTTAACAGGTATCCTGGCATATGTCCAGAGCAGTGGTCATCTGTATTGGGCCGGTTACAATCTTTGTATTAACGCCGTAGGTTTTAATAATTATGCCAGCGGCGTTTTGGGTTTTGCGACTCAGCGTTTGTTAACACACAACGTTACGCTTACCTATGCCGGACAGCACTATGAAGGGTATGTATCACAGGTGATTTATTCTCAAGATACTGCCGTAACCGGCTACAACGAGCGCTATTGTTTAGTGAAAAATACGGGAGAGGCAATAGGATATATCGGTATTGACCGTTCCAACGGTTACCTTGTGCCGTTTCTCCAGACCGCCTTCCAGGCACGCTGCAAGGTATTACTTACTGCCGGACGCATTGATAAAGATGCTATATTTGATGTAAGCTATATTGAACTCGGCGATAGCTCCACAGGCCTAAGCCGGATCGAAAACAAATTAGGCACGGTCAAGGAATAAGTTGGAAGTAACAAAAAATACCATGCGCCTTTACTGTAGGGGCGGGTTTTAAACCCGCCCCTACATTTTTCCATTCCCACATTTTTTATTGACATACCCATAAATAATTATATAATATAGGACAAGAATGTTCACTACATTATCCGATGTTTTAAAGAGGCCCATTGTATGGGAGGCAAGTTTTTAAAACTAAGGATTTATTTTTTACCTACTTAATAAGGATGTTTAAAAAAATTTCAGTACTTCTTTGTTTCATCTTCCTTTGCGCAAGGCCGGCTTTCTGCGTCTCAGAGACAGCGCAATATTTCACCGATTTCGGCATTGCCGCCTACAAGTCGGGCAATTATACCGAAGCGCTCACCGAATTCAAAAAAGCCCTCATTATCGAACCCAATAATCAGACCGCGCAGACTTACATGAACCTTATTTTTCAGCAGGAATTAGAGCGTACTGCTGTTGAGGCCGGTAATCATCCCGTTACTCCCGAACCTGTTGTCAGTGTCCCGGAAAGTCCGCAGCCTGAGAAGTCAAGGCCCGTGGTTGTTCTACCTGATGAGCCGTTACCCGCGGCAGAGCCTGCCGCTGTTGAGCCTGAAGTCGAGGCAGGCAGGGATAACGCCATGGATAATATGATGGCTGATCTTGGCCCGAAAGAAGTTCCGGTTGCTCCACCCGTGGAAGAAACCCCGCCTTCGTCATACACCCCGGAGGAGATCGTAGTCAGTGAGCCTAAGTTCAAGGCGGGCCCGATTATCATAACCGGAGAAATAGATGTGCGCGCGGGTGCGGCTTCGCGGGATTTTGTCTGGAACAGGGCCAACTGGGATATGAACGAGCGGAACTGGCGCAGTCTTTCTTATAACGCGCTGAACAGAGGGTTTAACACTTACGATTCCAGGATCTATGACCGTTTGAATCTTCAACTGGATACGAATTATAAGCAGGGATTTAATTTCCACAGCAACATTATGGTGGATCCCTGGAGCGCTGCCGGCAAGAGTGAGAAAGTTACTATCCCTGGTACTAAAGGCGATGTGGTTCAGGTGCAAATAAAACATTGGTCTAATAACGGGTATTCCGTAAACCAGACGGTTGCCACTTCAGAAAAAGGGGATTTTGTAAATGTTCCGGAAATGAAGATTGAAAACGGCCGCACCCAGGGAAATATCGGGGTGACTACAGTCGCCGGCAACACGTTTATTATCCCGGAAATAAAAGTCAATACCATTTTTCAGCCGGCGCGTGAATTATGGCTTGATTACACGCAGGAGAATTTAAAAGTCAGGGCATATCCCATTGCCTATGAAAATCAGGCCTTGAGTTTCGATGACCCTTTGAAATTATCCAACAACCGTATCTGGTGGGAAGACAGCCCCTGGATACGCGCCTGGAAACCCGGCAACCTTAACCGTGGCCTTACTCCTGTAGATTATACCAAAGGCTATTGGGATAATTCTCTTTCCGGGTTTGCCCGCGACAGCGAGGGCAGGCGGTTGGTGGGCTTACGCGGAGCCACCGTGCAGTTTTATCCTATGGAAGGCACTTCTATTGAAGTGGGTGGTGCTACACCGATGAGCCCCTGGCAGGACTACGCGGAGGTGGATAATTATTCCGGCGCGTTGCGGGTTAAACAATCGGTTATGGACAATCTGCGCCTGGGTTTTAGCGGCACCTCGCGTACAGGCTATAACCTGGATAACCGCGGCAAGCTGGATGCCTGGAATTACGTCTTAGCCGGCGACGTCAGTTATGAATTCTTAGACGGTTTATTAACAAATTTTGAAGTCGCGCATTCCAAGGCAAAATATGATATGAGTCAATCCAATTTTCAGACTAAGGGCAACGGTTACGCCTATTATTTTTCGCTCACCGGCCGTTATCCTTTTGATAAGATTATAGACACCAAATACGGTTACGATGGGATCCAGATCGGTAAATACGAGCAATTCTTCAACAAATTCCGCTTTTTTGCCGGGCGCATGGACAAATCTTTTGACGCGCCGCTCTCCAGCTATGTGGAGACGCGCGACGACGAATGGTGGAGCAGGCATCTGCATTTCCGCACGCCTTTCAAGGATTATTATGCCGGCGAAGGCGAGTTGTTGAATTGGAACGACGTCAAGAATTTCGGTATCGGCAACGGTATGGATATCGGCCGCAGCGTATTAAGCATGCGCGTAGATTCCCTGCTTTGGGACAAAAGGGTGGAGAACCTTTTTGATATCCGCACCGTCAACTCCACGAACTATAAGTTCGTGGAAAACGTGGCGCATGAAGAATTGACCTGGCGTTTGGGCGACAAACTGACAACTAAATTTTTGGGTATCTATCATGTTTTGCCTAAGACCACAGCCGGCAAAGACCCCTATCTTTTTGACCCCCAGACCAGGGATCCTTATGATAATGACGTAATAGAAGCCGGCAAAGATCCTAGCGTCGGCACCGGTTCGCTGGGAGCGGAATACAAATTTTTTGATTGGTTGGCCTTAAACGGTATCTGGGAATATACAAATGACATTTCTTACGGCCTGGATAATTATCCCCGGCGCCTCCTAAACGAAAAAAATCTCAGTTCTGTTTATTCACAATACGGCGCGCAATACCGCGAGCAACTATTGTTCCTCTATGACCAGGGATATTTTCCCAAGCCGCCTTATCCTTACAGCAATGTTTTTAAGGCGGGGCTAAAAGTGAATCCGCTGGAGAATATGGAAATTTACCTTGATTATACGCGTAACCCGTTTGAGAAAGCGGGGTATATTGATGACAACATGAACCACATAGGTTTTCAACTTAATTATAACCCCATGCCGAAAGTTGGCGTGTTTCTCCGCTATACTTATTCGCGCTGGCAGGACTTGAATAAGCTGATCGCGGGCATGAACGAGCTCTTCGGCCACCACAATTTCTTCGGAGAGTTGACCTATCGCGTTTCAGGCGACGAAGACTTTACTCTGCAGTACGGCGAAGGAGCGCGCAACCCTTTTATGGGCGGTTCATTGGCCTATAATTGGGACCCTTACGGCGGCTCGCTTGCTACCCTGGATACACAACACGTCATCCGCCTCTACTACCGCCGCAAATTCTAATAGGGGACAGCGACTTTTTGAACCCTTATGGGGACAGGCATTTTTTTCTTTGAAAAAAATGCCTGTCCCCACTGAAAAAAAAGTCGCTGTCCCCTTTTTTAGGTTAGAGGGTGGTACCTGGGGGAACGTCCCCCGATTATTTGAGGAAGATGTCGATGTATTTGACCTGGCGGGAGCGGATCTGTTGAGCGTAGGGAGAGGGAATGGTGTTGGAGTGGAGCTCGACGAGCGCGCCGTCTTTGTCGTTGAACATGATCTTGTTGATTTGCGCCTTATTCGCTCCGAAGGTGTTTTTCCTGCCCGGGTTGTGGTAAGTCACCCAGATCTTGCTTAAGAAATTAAACCCGTAAGTTTTTTCTTTCTTGTCAAACATCCATCCGGCTAAAATCGGCCGCAAACGTAAAGACAACCCTGCCTTAGCGTCAATTGTAAACGGCCGCGGCCCGATGTTGGTCAACAGCCAGATATGCAGGAATTCCGCGGTTGAACCGGAAAGCCGGGCCACAAAACCATTGCCGTGCAGGTCCTTTTCTGGAAACGCGCTGCTGACCATAAACGATGAATTTTCCAATATACTGCGGCCATACCTGGAGGCTTTCTGAAAAGGAATAAGCAGTTTTTTGAACTCGCAATAGAATTCTTCATAAAGCCCCTGCTTGAGCATTTCCAGCAGGTATTTATATTCCATATGCATCCAGATGGATTCATTTTCAAGCCACCCCGGCATAAAGATACGGCAGCGGCCGATCTCTTCAGGCATCCCGGCAAGCGGCGCCGTGACTTTATACATCTCTAATTTCTTGTCATAGAGCGGGCTTTTCTTTGTTGCCTCATAAATTGTCCTGGCTTCTTGCAAGGTCTGCGCCAGCCTTAAGCCGTGCATCTGTCCTTCTAAAAACAGGGGGAGCCGCTTTTGAACGAATCTAAGCGGCATAATGCAGGATTCTTTTGCGGGGTGGCATTCTGTTGCTTCGTTTATAAAATAAGAGTTGTAAAGCCCCTTTGTTTTATCTTTTGCTCTTGCCAAGCCGTCGTTGATTTTCTTCAGGGCCTTATCCAGAATATTTATCAACGCGCCAGCGCTTATTTCTTCTTCGCCGCCGCTAAACCCGAGCCTGGTTGTTGCGCGGTATTCTTCCTTAAGAGTATAACTCTTGTCCCAGTATTGGTAATCTTTATCCGC
>JAUYEC010000052.1 GCA_030691585.1 Candidatus Omnitrophota bacterium | reverse complement strand
AAATGATCAGAGTTGGCATTGTTGGCGCGACCGGATTCGCCGGTGAGGAGCTTATCACTATTCTTTTAAGGCACCCCGAGGCCCGGATAACTAACATCTCCGCTAAAATTGATAAACCTCAGGCGATATCCGCCGTATTCCCGAAATTCAAGGGCAGGCTGGATATGGTCTGTGCCGAGCCTGACGTTAACAAGATAGCGGAGGCCTGTGACTTGGTATTTTTGGCCCTGCCGCATACTGTCTCAATGGAAATTGCGCCCCTCCTGTTAAAAAAAGGCAAGAAGGTGATTGACTTGAGCGCGGATTACCGCCTGCTTGATACGGCAATCTACAAAAAGTTTTACAATACTACACACAGCGATGCCGAGAATATCAAGCGCGCCGTTTACGGCCTGCCGGAGCTCTACCGAGTCAAGATCAAGAATGTCTCGCTCGTCGCTAATCCCGGGTGTTACCCGACGGCCAGTATTCTTGCCTTGGCACCCCTTGTATCTCTGGGGTTGTGTAAGGCAGATTCAATAATTATCGATGCTAAATCCGGGGTGTCGGGCGCCGGAAGAAAATTAGCCGAGAGTTTTTTATTTTCCGAGATCAATGAGGATTTTAAGGCTTACAAGGTTGATTGCCACCAACACTCTCCGGAGATCAACCAGGAACTATCAAAGTTATGCGGCAAGAAATTGGCCGCGACTTTTGTGCCGCATCTCCTGCCATTAAACCGGGGGATCCTGGCTACTATTTATGCCGATAAAACAGATAAGAAAAAGGCCTTGGGCCTTACGGCTATATATAAGAAGTTCTATAAGGGCGAGCCATTTGTGCGCGTAAAAGATGAGGGCGCTTTCCCGAGGTTAAGAGATGTCTGCGGCACTAATTTTTGTGATATCGGCATCAAAGACTGCCAAGATAAAGTTATAGTTATCGCCTGCATAGACAATCTGCTCAAGGGTGCCGCGGGCCAGGCGGTACAGAATATGAATATCATGTATAATCTTGCTGAAGGGACCGCGCTTTTATGAAGATATTAAACAAAGCTGTGCTGCCGGCCGGGTTTCTTGCCAGTGGTATTAGCTGCGGCATAAAAAAATCAGGCAAGCCTGACCTGGCGTTATTTTATTCCCAGACGCCTGCGACGCCAGCCTGCTTATTTACCGCTAATTCCATCAAAGCCGCGCCGCTCTTGTTGAATAAGCTGTACTTAAAAAAAGGCGGCAGTGTGCGGGCGATCATCGTTAACAGCGGCAACGCCAATTGCTTTACCGGCAAAGCGGGCATAAAAGACGCTGAAGAAGTGGTTAGTGCCACGGTTGCCGCATTGAATAACGTAGGGACAGGTTTTAAACCTGTCCCTACAAAGATAAATCAAGAAAATGTCCTTGTTAATTCCACCGGCATTATCGGCAAACGGCTTCCTGTGTCAAAGATAACGTCTGCTTTACCGCGGTTAGTCAAAGAATTGTCGAGCCAGGGCATACTAAAGGCGCAAAAGGCGATCCGGACTACCGATACATTTGACAAAGCTGCCACAATAGAATTTAATATAGGCGGCAAGAGCGTTTCTATTTGCGCGGTAGCCAAGGGCGCGGGTATGATTTGTCCAAACGTGGCGACTATGCTGGTTTTTATTTTCACCGACGCCGCAATCAGCCGGGAAGCATTAAAAAAAGCGTTAAGTTCTGCCGCGGATAAGTCTTTTAATTGCATCACTGTTGACGGATGCATGAGCACCAATGATTCGGTGATGATGCTGGCCAATGGGGCAAGCGGCGCGCGCCTCCTGCCCGGCAAAAGTTTAAGTATATTTGAGCACGCGCTTGATGAGGTTTGCCTGTCGCTGGCAAAGCTGGTGGTCAGAGACGGCGAAGGAATTAGTAAATTTATCGAGATAAAAGTATATGGTGCAAAAAATTTTCATGACGCCAGAGTTGCCGCGTTGAGTATCGCTAATTCCAATCTTTTTAAGACAGCCGTTTACGGCGAAAATCCGAACTTCGGCAGGATCGCCGGGGCCGTCGGCGCCTGCGGCATTGAGGTCCAAGAAAAAGACCTTTTGATCAAGCTCGGCCCTCTGGGGAAAAAGGATGTCCATGTCGATGTCTCTTTGGGCAGGGGTAAGGGTTCGGCTGTAGTCTATACAACGGATCTTACTCCGGAGTATATAAAAATTAATGCTGAGTACAATTAAATGAGGCCAAAATGGAAGACGCAATAAAAAAGGCGGATGTGCTGGTGGAGGCTCTGCCGTATATCAAAAAATTCCACAAGAAGGTAATTGTCATTAAATACGGCGGCAGTATCCTCGGTGAAGATACGATCAGGGAGCGGGTGCTGGAGGATATAGTTTTTTTAAGTTTCGTGGGTGTGCGGGTTGTATTGGTCCACGGCGGCGGCCCGAATATCAGCGACCGCATGCGCACTTCGGGGATAAAGACCGAGTTTGTTGACGGCATGCGCGTGACCGATGAAAGCACCCTGCTCTTAGTAGAAGAAGAGCTGCAGAAACTAAACGATCAGATCGTCCGCGAAATAACCGAGCTTGGAGCAGGTGCGGCCGGCCTTAACGGCAAAGACAATTCCATCATCCAAACGGAAAAGAAGAAGGCCAAGATCGACCTGGGCCTGGTCGGGCAGGTTGTTGCCATATCTTCAGCGCCTATTTTGGAACAGTTACAGCAGAATAAGGTCGCGGTGGTCCTGCCCATGGGCCGGGGTAAGGACGGCAAGGTTTATAATGTCAACGCCGATGAGGCAGCCGCGGACATCGCCGCGAGTTTGCAGGCGGAAAAGCTGGTGCTTTTGACCAACGTCAAGGGCATTATGCGTAACCCGGAGGACCCGAATTCATTCCTCTCGACACTTACGGAGAGCGAGGCAAAGGACCTCATCGACGCCAAGGTTATCCAGCAGGGAATGATTCCCAAGGTCAAGGCTTGTTTCCAGGCTTTGGATAAGGGTGTGAAAAAATCGCACATCATTGACGCGCGCACCCCGCACGGACTTTTGCTTGAGATATTCACCGATAAAGGTATCGGGACGGAGATAGCCAAATGAAATTAGAGCAGGTTTTTGCAAGTTATAAAGAAAATATCCTGCCGACTTACACCAAAACGCCTTTGGTCTTTACCAAAGGCAAGGGCAGCCGGATCTGGGATATCAATAATAAGGAATACCTGGATTTTTTTCCGGGTTGGGGCGTGGGTAACCTCGGCCACTGCCATCCCAAGGTGATGCAGGCGGTGCGCGACCAGGTTTCCAAGCTGATCTTTATTCCGAATAACTATTATCATATCCCGCAGGCGAAATTGGCCGCGGAGATGATCCGTCTTACTTATCCGGGCAAAGTATTTTTTTGTAATTCCGGAGCCGAGGCTAATGAAGGTGCTATAAAATTAACCAGGAAATACGGCTCCTCGACGTCGCTCGGAGTAAACCAGGGTAGATATGAGATCATTACCTTTGAAAATGCTTTTCATGGCAGGACGCTGGCGACACTTGCGGCAACGGGACAGAAAAAATACCAGAACGGCTTTGAACCTATGCCTGAGGGTTTTAAGTCGGTAAAATTTAATGATATAGAAGCAGTGAAGGCTGCCGTGAACGCAAAGACCGCCGGTATAATGCTGGAGCTGATCCAGGGCGAGGGCGGTGTCAATGTCGCCGGTAAAGAATTTGTTTTGTCTTTAAGGAAATTGTGCGACGAAAAAAATTTACTCTTGATCGTTGACGAGGTCCAGACCGGAGTCGGCAGGACCGGAAAATTATTTTGTTTTGAAAATTACGGGGTCCAGCCCGATATCATGACCTTGGCCAAAGCATTAGGCGGCGGGTTGCCGATCGGGATGATGGTGGTGAGGAAGTCGATATCCGAAACCCTTGGGCCCGGCACGCACGCTTCCACTTTTGGCGGCGGGCCGGTCATAGCGCGGGCGGCGCTGGCTGTGCTGGAAGAGGCCAAGAAGAAAAAATTTATGGTTCATGTCTGCCTGATGAGCGAACATCTTTTTACCTGCCTTGAACAATTGAAGGCAAAATACGGGATTATTCAGCAGATCAGGGGCATGGGCCTGATGGCTGGAATGGAATTAAGCATTGAAGGTAAGCCGATAGTAGAGGAATGTATAAAGCAGGGCCTGCTGATCAATTGCACGCATGATAAAGTCTTGAGGTTGATGCCGGCATTGAATATTACAAAGGGGCAGATCAACAAGGCCATGGTTATATTGGACAATGTCTTAGCCAAGGCGCAAGGAGCGGTTTAATATGCCTAAAAAAGACCTTATATCCGTCGGGAATCTTTCGCCGCAGGAAGTCGAAGAGATTTTTCTTCTCACAGATAAACTTAAAGCTGATGCCGCGGATTTTAAGAGCGCGCTGGCCGGTAAAACATTGGCCTTGATCTTTCAGAAGCCGTCCAACAGGACGAGAGTTTCTTTTGATGTGGGGATGTATCAGCTCGGCGGTAATTCCGTATACTTAAGCCCCGGCGAGATAAATCTGGGAGTCCGGGAATCGATCAGCGACGCGGCAAAGACGCTTTCCAGGTATGTGGATGGCATTGTGCTTAGGACCTTCGAGCATAAGAATGTGCTGGAGCTGGCCAAATATGCCGAGGTTCCGGTGATAAACGGCCTGTCGGATTTTTCGCATCCCTGCCAGGCATTGGCGGATATTTATACCATAAGAGAAAAGCTGGGGGCCTTAAAAGGCAAGACGCTTGCTTATGTCGGCGACGGCAACAACGTCTGCAATTCATTGTTGTATGCCTGCGCGCGCGTATCATTGAACATGAATACGGCAACACCCAAAGGTTACGAGCCGGACGGCGCGGTTTTTGAGAGCGCCCGGGCAACTGCTTTTGGCTGTGGTGCCAAATTACAGTTGACGCATTCGCCGCAAGAAGCTGTGGCCGGAGTGGATGTGATTTATACCGATGTCTGGGCGAGCATGGGCCAGGAAAAAGAGGCGGCAAAAAGGGAAAAGGCGTTCAAGGATTTTCAGGTTAACGCTAAATTGCTCAAACTCGCCAAAAAAGGCGCTTTGATCATGCATTGTTTGCCTGCGCACCGGGGCAAAGAGATTACCGAGGATGTCATTGACGGAAAGAATTCGGTCGTCTTTGACCAGGCGGAAAATCGCCTGCATGTGCAAAAGGCGGTATTGATAAAATTACTGGGTAATCGTAATGGTCGTTAGTCGTTCGTATATATTGAGGAAGATAATATGAAAAAAGTAGTATTAGCATATTCCGGCGGATTGGACACTTCCTGTATCGTCAAATGGTTGACTGACCAGGGCTGGGGAGTGGTCTGTTTTGTCGCCGACCTGG
Organism: Candidatus Omnitrophota bacterium; assembly: GCA_030691585.1. GTDB lineage: Bacteria > Omnitrophota > Gorgyraeia > Gygaellales > Profunditerraquicolaceae > JAUYEC01. The sequence goes on along the minus strand of JAUYEC010000052.1, from coordinate 4,147 downwards.
GTCAGGGCCTGGGAAAAGGCGAGGACCTCGGGACAATAGAAAAAAGGGCAATGGCTGCCGGAGCGCTCAAGGTTTATATTAAGGACCTGCAAAAAGAATTTCTGGATGATTTTATCGTGCCCGCGCTCAAAGCCGGTGCCGTTTATGAAGGAAAGTATTTATTGGCGACAGCTTTAGGCAGGCCGTTGATCGCCAAACACCTGGTTGCTATCGCTCATAAAGAAAAAGCCGAGGCCATTGCCCACGGCTGCACGGGAAAAGGCAATGACCAGGTCAGGTTTGAAGTGACTGCCGGGATACTTGACCCGAAACTGGAGATCATCGCTCCGGTGCGGATTTGGGAATTTAAATCCAGGGATGAAGAGATCAATTACGCCCAGATGCACAATATCCCCATTGATGTGACCAAGAAAAAACCATACAGCATTGACCGCAATATCTGGGGTATCAGCATTGAGGCCGGAATTTTAGAGGACCTGGCTAATGAGCCGCCGGAAGACGCGTATATGATCACCAAGAGCCCGACGCACCAGGTGACTTATCCGAAATATGTCGAGGTTTATTTTGAAGAGGGGATCCCGAAAAAAATAGACGGCAAGAGTTACAGCTTAAAGAATTTGGTGGTCCACTTAAATGAGGTCGGCGGCCTGCATGGCGTGGGCAGAAGTGACCTTGTGGAGAACAGGCTCGTGGGGATCAAGTCGCGGGAAATTTATGAGGCACCCGCAGCGACCATTTTGCATACAGCGCATAAGGAACTGGAGTGTCTCGTGCTGGACAGGGAGCTGGCGCATTTTAAGGAGATCATATCACTTAGATATTCGGAACTGGTCTATAACGGCCTCTGGTATTCACCGCTTAAGGAAGCGCTGGATGCCTTTGTGCAAAGCACGCAGAAGAACGTTACCGGTTCCATAAAACTGAAATTATTCAAGGGCAGCTGTGTGGCCGTGTCCAGGAAGTCGGTAAATTCGCTTTATAAAAAGGAACTTTCCACCTACGGCGCCGAGGATAAATTTGACCAGTCCCTGGCCGAGGGTTTTATCAAGATCTGGGGCATGCCGTATAAAAAGTAAGGCGGGCCCAGGTTGAGGAGAAAAAATGAGTAAGAAACTTTGGGGCGGACGATTCAAGAAAGAAACGGACAAAGAATTCTTTGTCTTCCAGAAGTCTATCCAGTATGACTTTAAGCTGGCTGCCTATGACATACTGCATTCCCTCGTGCATGTAAACGCGTTGAAGCACGCCGGCCTCTTGAGTGCCGCGGAAAAAAATAAATTACATTCCGCTCTGATGGGCATCGCCGCGGAAATTAAAAACGGAAAGTTCAAGCCGGATCTGCACACGGAAGATATTCATACCCAGATACAGAATAAGGTGCAGGCTAAACTTGGGAACCTGGCACTTAAATTACACACCTTAAGGTCCAGGAATGACCAGGTGGTTTTTGATGAGAAGCATTACTGCGGCGTTGAAGCTCTTGGCCTTGCCTGTCTTCTGGGTTCGGTAATAAAAGCGCTGGAATCACTGGGGCATAAATACAAGGATGTCTATATCGCAGGTTATACCCATACCCAAAGGGCGCAGAAGGTAAAGTTTTGCGATTATCTTGGCGGATTAATCAAAAGTTTCGAGTCGGACAAGAAAAAACTAGGGGCTTATGCGGCCGGTCTCATCGCCTATGTCGGCTCGGGTGCTTTTAAGGGCACCTCTTTGGCTAAAGATTATCAGTCGGCGATTACCGCCGAAATTAAAAAGCTAACGCCTGTTACGATCAAAGTTGCGGATTCGCCGGTTGCTAATGTCAGCGACAGGGATTTTATCGTCGAGTTCTTGAGCATAATTTCCGTGATCCAGATGCATCTTTCGCGGCTGGCCGAGGATTTTATCCTTTATTCTACAAAAGAATTCAATTATCTGGACCTGCCAGAGGAGTTTTGTACCGGAAGCAGCCTGATGCCGCATAAAAAGAACCCTGATTTCCTGGAATTGGCCAGGGGTTATACCGGCAAGATCTACGGTAATCTCGTTTCAATATTGACCACGATGAAAGGCTTGCCCCTTACCTATAATAGGGATATGCAGTTGGATAAAGAGCCGCTGTTTTCTTCGGTGGAGATACTCGGGGATGAGCTAAGGATCCTGGCTAAATTTATCGCGGGAGTTAAGCTTAATAGAGCCGCCATAGATAAGGCGCTTGAAGATGATTCCCTCTATGCTGTGGATTTAGCGGAGTATCTCGTCAGAGAAAAGAAAGTAGCCTTTTCCGACGCGCATGATATAGTAGGTAAGTTGATCAGGTATTGCGAAGATAACGGTTGCTCGATCAAAGATATTTCTATCACTGCTCTTAAAAAACTGTCCACCCATTTAGACAAAAAGGCGATAGGGAGGATATTGGGTCGGTAGCAAAAGACGTGGGGCGATATAGCGCCTGCCGCGGCATGTTTTTCGCAGGGACGCTCTCCCCCAAGCTACTTAATTGCAGGGGGGATTCGCTCGGGTGGGCTGCGTCGCTCTCGCCTACTCTATAAGCTCGCGGGCGATCCATGCCCGCTCCCTGCCTGCCGGCAGGCAGGCTTGCCCACACGCCCTGCTCAAAACATGCCGCGTCAGCCGCCAGCATCATGACTAAAGCTGCCTCTGGCGAGATTGCAAGCGAAATGGAGCTTTTAGCCAGAGGAGCCTTAAGCATTGAGAGAATCCCCGTGGAGCAAGGCCCGGGAGCTTACGTGTTTGCCGCAGCGACAAAATGGGGACGGCGCGAATGTCTGAGCGCCGAGGCAGAGGCCGAGGCGCGAGTTTTCGCGCCGCCGAAATGCGAAAGATCTCCGGCGGCCCGTTCAACTTTACGGCCGGGGGCAAAAGCTACTTGAGCGAGCAACTCGCCAGAGGCAGCAGAATGTATGTGTTGTGAGAACCGCGACGCGCGGCACACCGCTAAGCAGTTCAGGGGCAAAAGCTACCCTGAGCGAGAAAGCCGCCAGGCGCATATAAGGGATTAGAGAATAACTATGCACGAATTCCATTATCACGACAATCATTTATACTGTGAAAAAGTCCGGGTTGAGGACTTGGCCCAGAAATTCGGGACACCGCTTTACATTTACAGCTACCATACTCTGCTCGACCATTTTATCAAGCTGGAACAGGCCTTCCGTGCGATCAATCCCTTGATCTGCTATTCGGTCAAAGCCAATTCTAACCTTGCTATCCTCAAAGCGCTGGTCGAGAAAGGCGCCGGCCTTGATATTGTCTCCGGCGGTGAATTATTCCGCGCCAAACTTGCCGGATGCCCGGCGCAAAAAATAGTCTATGCTTCTGTCGGAAAGACCGACGCCGAAATAGAAGAGGCCATACACAGCGGCATCCTGTTTTTTAACGTAGAGTCTCTGCCGGAATTGGAAAATATCAATCGTATCGCAGGACGAATGAACAGGGTCCCGAAAGTGGCTATCCGTATCAACCCGGATGTGGAGCCGAAAACCCATAAATTTATTACTACCGGAAAGCTGACCAACAAATTCGGCATAGACCTGGCATCCGCTGCGAAAATATTATCCTTACGCGGGGGCCTGGCTAACGTCAACATCTGCGGCCTGCACATCCATATCGGTTCCCAGATCACCGAAGCCGCGCCCTTTGTAGAGGCGATAAAAAAGGTGCTGAGTTTCATCAAAAAATTAGGTAAAGAGGGTGTGAAGATTGAATACCTTAATATAGGCGGCGGCCTGGGTATTATTTATAACGACGAGAAACCGCAGACTGCTTTAAAATACGCGCGCAGGATCCTGCCTTACCTGAAAAAATCCGGCTTAAAGATCATTATGGAGCCGGGGCGTTTTATCGTCGGCAACGCGGGTATTCTGGTGGCCAGGGTGCAATACGTTAAGACAACACCTAAAAAGAAATTCGTTATTGTTGACGCCGGCATGAACGACCTTATACGCCCGGCGCTTTACGGAGCATATCACCAGATCTTGCCTTTACGATCAACGATCAACGATCAACGATCAACGGTAAAAGTAGACATCGTCGGCCCGATCTGCGAAAGCGGAGATTTCCTGGCCAAAGAAAGGCTGATGCCGCCTGTTCAGGAAGGCGCCTACCTTGCGGTAATGGGCGCCGGTGCCTATGGTTTCAGCAT
>JAUYEC010000067.1 GCA_030691585.1 Candidatus Omnitrophota bacterium | reverse complement strand
GGGCGGGTTTGAAACCCGCCCCTACAGTAAAATTAAAGATACGGGCCTTGATTATCTGGGTTGTTTGCCTTTCGATGAGGCCGTAGAGAAAATCAGCCTTAACGGCGGCTCGCTTATGGAACTTCAGGACAGCGCGCCTGTCCTAGGCGCCCTTCGTCAACTAAGAGAAAAAATATGGTTTTGCAAGCAGCAATAGAAAAATGGTCCGGCAAGATCGCGGAAGTAACTATCGGCGCGGCTAATGCGGCAGGCGTTATTAAAGTAGGCGGCCAGGAAACTCTGCCGTTTTTATTTTCTGAAGGAAAAATACCGAATGCTCCGCGCGTTGCCTTTGAAGTCTGGGACGTGCATCCGGAGGATTGGCCGCCGGAACTTGCCGCGGCTTGGGGAGAAAACCTCAAGGATCCTTTTGCCTGGGCCGAAGCCTGTGTTAATAAATATCAGGCGCAAGCGCTGTGCCTGCGGCTTCAAGGAGCGCATCCGGACTACGGCAACAGGAGCGCCGCGGACGAGGCGAAACTCGCGGCGGGCCTGGCGCAAAAATTCGGCTTGCCCATGATCGTCATCGGCTGCGGCGACAATGAATTAGATAACGCGATGCTGCCCGCGGTCAGTGAGGCCTTAAATGGCAGGCAATGCCTGATCGGGAGTGCTGCGCAGGATAATTATAAGACTTTGACAGCCGCTTGTCTTGCCGACGGCCACAGTATCATCGCGGAATCACCCATTGATATAAACATCGCCAAACAGCTCAACATCCTGATCTCGGATATGGGGTTGCCTTTGGAGCGCATTGTTATTGATCCGACTACCGGCGCCTTGGGATATGGTTTAGAATACGCGTATTCAATTATGGAACGCGCGCGCCTGGCGGCTCTTTCAGGCGACAAGACTGTTGCCTCGCCGTTTATTTGTTTTGTAGGGCACGAGGTATGGAAGACAAAAGAGGCAAAAGTCAGCCCGGAGCAGGGGGTCATTTGGGAAGCGATGACTGCTGCCGCACTTCTTCAAGCAGGCGCGGACATTTTGGTGATGCGCCATCCGGCGGCGATTGAGAAGGTGAAGCAGCATATTGAAAATTTAATGGGGAAATAGGAAATAGGGGACAGCGACTTTTTTTTCAGTCGCTGTTAGCCAGCGGGAAAAAAAGTCGCTGTCCCCTATTTAAAAAAATGTTCATCATCGGTGAACTCATCAACGGCATGTACTCCAATATTGCCGCGGCGATAAAAGAAAAGGATAAGGCGGCAATACAGAAGTGCGCGCTAGAACAGATCAAGTGCGGCGCGGACGCCCTGGATATAAACTGCGGCCCGGCTTCAAAACAGCCGGTAGTTGATATTCAGTGGCTGGTTGAGGCAGTGCGGGAAGTAACCGATAAAACATTGTGCCTGGATTCCTCGAAACCGCAGGTCATTGAATCAGGGCTTAAGGCCGCAGGAAGCGGTTCTATTATCAATTCTACTACGGCAGACCCCGAGAAGCTTGGTTTGCTTATTCCGCTGGCTAAAAAATATAATGCCGGGTTGATCGGCCTGACCATCAGCGCTAAAGGCATTCCGCAGAACAGGGATCAGCGTCTGGAATTGGCTGCCACGATCGTCTCGGCCTGCGCTGACCAGGATTTCTCGACGGAGAACTTGTATCTTGATCCTATAGTCATGCCGGTGAATGTCGCGCAAACTCAGATGCGCGATATACTGGAGTCTATCCGTGAATTTAAAATAATTTCTGAGCCGTCCCCTAAGACCGTAGTGGGTTTAAGCAATGTCTCGCAGGGGACAAGTGCAAGGAATCTCATTAACCGTACTTTTTTGACCATGGCTGTTGCTTTCGGGCTTGACGCGGCAATTCTTGACCCGTTAGATAAGGACCTGGTGGACGCCCTTATCACTGCTGAGCTTATTTTGAACAAAAATATTTATTGCGATTCATATCTTGAGGCATACAGGAGGAAGTAGGGTGGCAAAAAACGGCGTTTTTCGCAATATTTTTAAAGTCGGGCCCTTTAGAGAGAGTTTTAGTATAGCTATCCAAGGCATAGTTTACCTTTTTTTATACCACCGGAACATGCGCATTATCTTTTTAGCCGGTGTTGCCGCATTTCTTTCGGGCCTGTATTTTAAATTGAACGCCATTGAATTAACCGTATTGTGTGCTACAATAACGCTGGTTTTTATGGCGGAGATCTTTAATACGGCCGTGGAACTATTGATGGATATGCTCACGGAAAAGTATCATACCAAGATCCGCCTGATCAAAGACATCGGCGCCGGCATCGTGGTCATCGCGGCTTTAAATTCCGTCGCCGTCGGCTACCTGTTGTTTGCAAAGAAGATTTTTAAATAAAGAAATTTTGGCGGCGTAACTCAGCCTGATAGAGTAGTCGGCTCATACCCGATTTGTCGCTGGTTTAAATCCAGCCGCCGCCACTTTACTCGCAAGCGGCGCAGTGGCCCGAAGGGTTACCAGCCGCCGCCACTTTACTTGTCTGCGGCGCAGTCCTCCGTAGCCCGTCAAAGCTTTTAGCGGTATATCAAAGGGCGAAGGAGGGCCAGCCGCCGCCACTTTATGGAGGAAAACCATGGGGAGAACGTTTAGATTAGGAACAATGCTTTTTTGTTTCGTTTTAACAAGCGGCGTTGCTGCATTTGCCGAAGATTCCGATGCGCAGGCCGCCAGGCGGGCCGAATTCCAAAAAATCGACAGGGATAACAGCATTTTTGTCACCCACGAAGAAATGGAGGCATACTGCGACGAGAGGTTCAACGCGGCCGATAAGGACGGCGACAGCATCCTTAATGATGACGAAGTTTTGGGAGACAAAACCGGGGGGATGTTCGCAACAGCCGACCAGAATAAGGACAAAAAAGTCACCCGTGAAGAGGCCCGCGCGCGGTATAACCAATACTTTAACGAAATAGATACCAATAAGGACAATCAAATATCGGCCGATGAGTATGTCAATAGCGGCAAAGTCAGTGTAAAGTTTTAAGAGCCGGAAGGTGAGCTTAAAAACCCTCTGCGGCGATTATGTCGCAGAGGGTTTTCTTATATTATGCTTTTACAAAAAATAAAAAAAACGGTTAAAAAATATAATCTGATCAATAAGCGCGACCGTATCGTTGCCGGCGTGTCCGGCGGCCCGGATTCGCTGGCGTTATTATTTTTACTTGATCAGTTAAGGAAGGAACTGGGTTTTGTTTTGATCGAGGCACACCTGGATCACGCGTAGAGAAATGAATCGGCCATAGACGCTGCTTTTGTCGGAGGCGTAGCCGCAAAACTCGGCCTGCCGTTTTTTTTCGCCAGGCTCAAGGCCGGTAAGCTATCTTCCGGCGGTTCAGTTGAAGAAGCCGCGCGCAACGCCCGGTTGGACTTTTTATGTAAAATTGCCGGAGAGAATAAAGCTAACAAGATTGCACTTGGCCATCATTTTGACGACCAGGCTGAGACGGTGCTGATGCGTATCTTGCGCGG
>JAUYEC010000039.1 GCA_030691585.1 Candidatus Omnitrophota bacterium | reverse complement strand
TATATTTTTAATTCTCCGTGTTTTAAATAATAGTTGACCACGCCGCCCGCGCGCAATAATTCTTGCATGAATTCAGGCACGCTTCCGGTGGCCAATAATGTTGCCTTGGTCAGGTTGGATACAACGCCATTGTCCAGGTCGATCTCCAACTCGTCGGATTCGTCGATCTTGTCCGTATCCACTTCCAACAAGGGCAGGCCGATATTAAAACTGTTGCGGTAGAATATGCGCGCGAACTTCTTGGATAATACGGCAGCTATCCCCGCCTCTTTTATTACCAGAGGTGCCTGCTCCCGCGATGAACCCATTCCGAAATTATTTCCCGCCACGATTATGGAACTGCCCTGGATTATCTTCTTAGGGAATTCCGGGTCTATGTCTTCCATGATGTGAAGCGCCAGGGCCTTCATATCGGTAATGGAAAATTTATAACGTCCGGAAATGATAAAATCCGTATTTATATTATCGCCTAATTTTATCGCTTTGCCTTTGATCTTCATCGGAAAAAAGTCCCTGTAGGGACAGGTTTAAAACCTGTCCCTACAAAATCTTGTTAACGGTTACATCTGTTTAAATTCTTCGGGATTCTTAACCTTGGACATTGCTGTCTCGATAGTGATAGAACCGTTCTGCGCCAACTCCTTAAGCGATTTGTCCATAGTCTTCATGCCGTATTGGGTGCCTGTCTGCATTAAGGTCGGGATCTGCTCTACCTCTTCTTCGCGGATGAGGTTTCTGATGCCGGCGGTAGCAACCATTATTTCGCATGCCAGCACTCTTCCTTTTCCTGATGCGTGCGGCAGTAATAACTGCGAAACAACTCCCTGGAGGCAATCGGCCAGCTGGAGTTTTACCTGTTGCTGCTGATGAGGAGGAAAGACGTCGATGATCCTTTCTATGGTCTGAGGCGCATCCGGCGTATGCAGGGTCGCAAGTACCAAGTGTCCGGTTTCCGCGGCGGTGAGTGCCGTAGAAATAGTCTCTAAGTCGCGCATTTCGCCTACAACGATGACATTGGGGTCCTGGCGGAGAGCATGGCGCAGGGCCTCGGCAAAAGAGCGGGTATCCGAATAGACCTCTCGTTGCTTAATAATGCTTTTATTGTTGGCGTAAACGAACTCTATAGGGTCTTCAATGCACATGACAAGGCACTCCCTTTCGTGATTAATCAAATCAATCATCGTAGCCAGGGTCGTAGTCTTGCCCATGCCGGTGGGGCCGGTGATCAGGACCAAGCCATTGGGCCTGCGCGCTAGCTCCGGAATCATCTTTGGCAGGCCCAGTGTATCCATGCCGGGTATAACAAGGGGCACGCGCCGGAAAGCCGCCTCAACTGAGCCTTTTTGCACATGGATATTCACGCGGAAACGGTCCATACCCGGAAGCGCCAGGGAAAAATCCAGCTCCAGGTTGCGCTCAAATATATCTTTCTGAGCGGCGCTAAGGATGCTATAGATCATCGTTTTAAGTTCCTGCCGGGTAAGTTTCGGCATCTCGGTGCGCTGCAGATTCCCGTCGATACGCAAAATCGGCGGCTCACCTTCGGTAACGTGTAAATCGGACGCGGCTTTTGTGATACAGAGCTCAAGCAATCCTTTGATTTCCATTACAAACCTCCAAGGTTATTTAAAGAAACCGGCGCGGATCGGTAATCTTGCCCGTGATTGCCGTTGCCGTTACTGTCGCTGGCGATGCCAAATAAATATACGCGTTCGGATTACCCATTCTGCCTTTAAAGTTTCTGTTGGCTGATGAGATGACTACTTCGCCGTCTGCGGGCACACCATTATGCGTGCCTACGCATGGGCCGCATCCCGGTGAAACAACCACTGCTCCGGAGCGGACAAGCCTGCCTATTAAACCCAGTTTAAGCGCATCAAGATATACTGCCCGCGAACTGGGGGCGATGATGAATTTCATTCCTTTGGCTATTTTTTTTGATTTTAATATCCGAGCCGCGATTTTAAGATCTTCCAATCTGCCGTTGGTGCAGGTGCCTAAAAAAGCTTCGTCAACCTTCTTATTCTTCAGTGCGCCAACGTCGCAGACGTTATCTACTGTATGCGGACAAGATACCTGAGGTGCTATTTTTGAAATATCAAATTCCACGACTTCCTGGTATAGGGCATCCTTATCGGCGGATACGGGCTTGACCTTATGAATAGGGACAGTCTTATCTGCCAGGAAACGGATAGTTTTAATATCTACCGGCATAAAACCGGCCTTGGCACCCATCTCCACCGTCATATTGCACATTGTAAAACGGCCATCCATATCCAGTTTATCTATCACCGGCCCGTAAAATTCAATCGCTTTGTAAGTGGCACCGTCAGCGCGTATTTTTTTTATAATATAAAGAATTATGTCCTTGGCGTATATGCCCCCGGGTATGCTTCCATTTACGATGACCTTGATCGTCTCAGGCACCTTAAACCAGTTTTTCCCCGTGGCCAGGGCAATAGCCAGGTCAGTTGAGCCGACACCGGTAGAGAATGCCCCCAGCGCCCCATAAGTGCAGGTATGCGAGTCAGCGCCCAGGACCAGGCTGCCGGGCAGGATCCTGCCGGATTCAGGGATCACCTGATGGCAGACGCCGCAGCCGGCGTCAAAGAGGTCCGTGGCGAACTCCTTGGCAAAATCGCGCATTTTTTTATGGACCCTGGAAACGCCTTCGCTGGGCGACGGAGCGCTATGGTCGATGACCATGCAGAAATCCGTCTTTAGCGTTTTTATCCCAAGCTGTTTGATCCGCTCAATTATGATCGCTGAGGTGCCGTCCTGGCCAAAGGCAAAATCTACCGAACAGACGGCAAAATCCCCGGCGCGCAAATTCTTTCCGGAATGCATACTTAAGATTTTTTCCGCTATCGTCTTTCCCATAGATAATCCGCAATTATTGTAGGGGCGGGTTTAAAACCCGCCCCTACAATTTCTTATGCTACATTCTATCTTATTCTTACAATTTTTTCAACCAATCTTCTAATCGGTCCATGCCCTTTTCAAGCTGCTGCATAGAGGTGGCAAAACTTATGCGCACATGATCGTCGCTGCCAAAACCTTTACCCGGTATAAGGCTGACCAGCGCCTCTTCCAGCAGGCGATCGGAGATCGTCATGGAATCAAGGCCTGTCCGCGAAATATCGCAGAATATATAAAAAGCGCCCTTGGGCACAACACAGGTTATTTTGGGCATTGCACTTATTCGCGTAACACAATAGCCCCTTCTTTTAGCAAACTCACATGCCATCGCCTTAATGGCATCATCGGGCATAGCCAGTGCCGCCACTGCCGCCTTCTGGGCAATAGAATTGGGGTTTGAAGTGGTGTGATCCTGCAGTTTGGATATAGCCTCTATAACGTCAACCGGGCCTCCCAGGTAGCCGATGCGCCATCCGGTCATAGAATAGCTCTTGGACAGGCCGTTAACTGTGATCGTAAGTTCGTTGATTTCACTGTTCAGTGACGCGATAGAAACCTGCTTGAGGCCGTCATAGATGACCTTTTCGTATATCTCGTCGCTGATGACAAATATCTTTTTTCTGACACAGAGGTCGGCAATCTCTTTAAGCTCGCTTAATTCATAAACGCACCCTGTAGGGTTAGATGGGCTGTTTAACAAAAGGATCTTTGTCTTTGGCCCGCTGTATTTATCAAGTTCCTTAGCCGTGACCTTGAAGTTGTTGTTCGCGCTGGCCGGTATTAGCCTTGGCACACCTTCGGCCAGGCGCACCATTTCAGGGTAGCTGACCCAGTATGGAGAAGGTATCAGAGCCTCTTCACCGCGGTTTAAGAGTGAAAAGATGGCGTTAAAAATGCTGTGTTTTGCGCCACAGGAAACAACTATTTGTTCGGGAGTGTAATTGAGGGAGTTGTCTTTCGCGAATTTCGCGCAGATGAGCTTCTTCAGTTCGAGGGTGCCTGTTGTGGGGGTGTATTTGGTAAAACCCGCCCTGATCGCTTCTATGGCGGCGTTTTTTATCGGTTCCGGCGTATCAAAATCCGGCTCGCCGGCGGCAAAATTGACGATATCCTTGCCCTCGGATTTTAATCTATTTGCCTTTGATGTTATAGCAAGGGTAAGCGATGGGCTTACTTTTTTTAGACGCTCGGCAAGCCTCGTGTCAAT
>JAUYEC010000191.1 GCA_030691585.1 Candidatus Omnitrophota bacterium | reverse complement strand
TTGACCACTGCGGCAATATTCCCAGCCTGATAAAAGCCGGCCTGCGCTGTAAGATCTATACCACTTCGGCCACCCGGGACCTGGCTGGGCTAATGCTGGAGGATTCCGGCAAGATCCAGGAAGAAGATGTAAGATACGTCAATAAGATCAACCGCAGGCTGGGCCAGCCTTTGAGAAAGCCTCTGTACACCAAGAAAGAGGCGTCTAAGGCGACAAAAACCTTCCGCGCCATCTCTTACCGCCAAAAATTTTGCGTCTGTCCGAACATCTCTGTTACTTTGCATGACGCAGGTCACATTCTGGGATCAAGTATTGTGGTCTTAGATATTAAAGGTGAAGAAAAAGATATGCGGCTGGGTTACGCCGTGGACCTGGGCAGGAAAAATCTGCCCTTATTGGGGAATCCCGATGTGCCCAAAGGCCTGGATTATCTTATACTGGAAAGCACCTATGGGGCAAGGGCGCACTCGCCGATAGAAGATGCCAAGGTAAAACTTCATGATACGATCAACCGCACCTTTGGCCGCGGCGGCAAAGTGATCATCCCCGCTTTTACCCTGGAGCGCACGCAGGAAGTAATTTATTTTCTTAGCGAGCTGTTCAAAGAAAAAACAATTCCCGCCATTCCGGTCTACGTGGACAGCCCCTTAGCCACTGATATCACCGAGCTCTTTGAGCGCCACTTAGATTATCTCAATAGCCAGACGCGCAAGGCTATGCTGGGCAAAGAAAGCCCGTTTGAGTTGATGAACCTGAAATTTATCCGCCTGCAGGAAGAATCAAAAAAATTGAACGAAGACAAACGGCCGATGATCATTATCGCCGGCTCCGGCATGTGCGAATCCGGCCGCGTCCTGCATCACCTCAAGAACAATATTGAGGATTCAAGGAACACGGTCCTGGTGGTCGGTTATATGGCGCGTGATACGCTGGGCAGGAGGATCGTGGAAAAGGTTCCTGTGGTGCGTATATTCGGGGTAGAATACGAGCTCAACGCTGAAGTGGTGGTGATCAATGCCTTTTCCGGGCACGCGGATAAGAATGAATTAGTGGATTTTGTTACCGCCTGCCTTCCGTTAAAGAAAATTTTCCTGGTGCACGGCGACCCGGAACAGGCCTTGGTCCTGGCGGGCGTGCTGTCGCAAAAGGGTATTGCGGCCTACATTCCGGTCAAGGATGAAGAGGTGTTGCTTGTTTAGGGATTATGTGGTAATATAATTTTCAATTTAATAAAAACATATCAGGAGGATAATCACATGGCAGGCGGTAAATCTACACCAAAGAAAGATGAAGCGCTTAAGGTATCCCAGGGACAGGCGGTAAAAACAGGCCATATTGTGGTCAGAGGTTTACCGGTCTATAAGGCCGGGATCAATGTTAAGGGCCTGGGTACACTCTATGCCCTTTGTCCGGGGACAGTTTATTTTACCAAGAAGAAAACCGGACACGGCAAGATGCGCACTTATATTAACGTCAACCCTTCAACACGCCCTGCTGATTTGAAGAAATAGAGGGCGTGTTCAGGGTTGACCCTGAGCGGCGCTTGCTTCTTAAAATGGAGGCGCCGTCGAATGGGTCAAGCCGTGCGAAGCTAAAAAGGCCGCATAGCCGCAATAGCATTCAGCGCAGCAAAACAGGGGACGATCAAAAAAGATCGTCCCCTTTCATTTTCCCGGCCCTCTGGCGAGTCTCTCGCTTAAGCAAAGTAGCGGTCTGCCGAGGCGCGTTCTCGCAGGAACGCCCTGCTTCGCTAAAGCTTCGCAGGGCTGTTCTCCGAAGCCTTGGCGAAGGAGAACGCTCGTTTTTCCCCGGCGTGGAAAAGCTTCGCTCGGAAGGGCTTCCTCGCTCTCGCCGACTCCGTAAAAAAAGCGGGCGATCCATGCCCGCTCCTTGCCCACACGCCCTGCTCAAACCGCGCCTCGTCACCCCGCTACCAATCACTTGTACACGTGTACACGCCTGGAAATCTGTTTGATTGAAATATATTTAAAAAAAGGTGTTAGATTTTGCCATCTAATGCGTCTATTAACAGTGAGGGCAGTTTGATAGATTGATTTCGAGGTGTTAAAAATGGCTGATATTGAAAATGGGGGAAAATCCTGCTTATTACTACCCTTTTTAGACAAAGAAGAGATGAAATATAATAATGACGAGTTAAATTTAGTTCGAGATTGTACAATTAAGCCATATTTTAGAAACTATTTAGGTGATTCAATTTTATTTAATGGTGACTGTTGCAACATACTCAAAGAGATTCCTGATAATTCAATTGATATGATTTTTGCAGATCCGCCCTATTTTGGAAACCAATCTGGGTTAATTATTAAACGCAATGACGGTCACGGGGAATCTTTTAACACACAGAAGGCTACTTGGGCATATTCTAAGCCCTTAAAAGAACAATTTGAATTTCATTATCGCTGGTTAAAGGAATCTCAACGCATACTAAAGGAAGGTTCAACGATTTGGGTTACTGGAACTTATCATAGCATCGGCGTTGTTAATGTGGTACTTCAGGATATAGGCTTTAAGATTTTAAATGACGTCATTCTTTACAAAAGAAATGCTCCTCCTAACTTTCGAGGTTGCTGTTTTAGGGCCATGACAGAAACAATGTTATGGGCAAAAAAGAATTCGGGCGGAAACACAAAATTTAATTATTTTGCTATGAAGAAAGTAAATCGCGGTATTCAAATGAGCAATCTTTGGGAATATTGGGCCGAAAGAAACCCCTTTAGGCATCCTGCTACAAAACAACAAATTATTCTAGAATATGCTATAATAGCTTCCAGCAGTATCGGTGATTCGATTTTAGATCCATTTGCTGGATCGGGAACTACGGGCATTGTTGCGCATGGTCTTAAAAGGAAATCCATCATGATTGAAATTCAGGACTTTGTTAGTTTTCTAATTTTTTCTTAAACCGTTCTGATTTGATGTTGTAAAGGTGAGCAGCGAGATCCTTGTTCTTTGATAAGAGGAAGCT
>JAUYEC010000125.1 GCA_030691585.1 Candidatus Omnitrophota bacterium | reverse complement strand
TGATAATTTTTTCGATCTGTTCGCGATTGAATCTTGAACATATCCAGACAACAAAACGAGAGATTTGATCCATATTTTTTTCCTCCAACCGATATAATAACCGGTTTTTTAGGGGGAGGCAACCTAAAAGATCAAAACTCTTTAAAAACAAAGAAGATAAAAGGATTTAAAGCAAAAACTTTTGACAGAACGATTTAAGCAAACAGGAGGAATAAAATGAGAGAAAAAGTTGAAAAGGCCCTGGAGAAGGTCCGGCCGATGCTCATGGCAGACGGCGGCAACGTTGAATTAGTGGATGTTACAGCAGACGGAGTGGTAAAATTGAGACTTACGGGTTCCTGCGGCTGCTGTCCGATGAGCACGATGACTTTAAAATCGGGCATTGAGCGTATCATTAGACAGGAAGTACCGGAAGTTAAAGAAATAATAGCGTTATAATAATTTTTTGTAGGGGCGGGTTTCAAACCCGCCCCCACAGTATTGCAATAATGTTTTGTAGGGACAGAATAGTATTCTGTCCCTACATGAGGGACATCATGAGAACAATCAAGGAAATCAACGAAAAGATTAGAAGTGGCGAAGTAGTGGTGGTTACCGCCGAAGAAGTGATCGACCTGGCGCGCAGGAAAGGTATTAAAAGGGCGGCCCAGGAGATCGATGTCGTTACAACCGGCACCTTCGGCCCAATGTGCTCATCCGGAGCGTTTTTTAACATCGGCCACTCCAAGCCGAGAATAAAATTAGGCGGCGGTGTCTGTAAGTTAAACGACGTGCCCGCCTATACCGGTTTTGCCGCCGTGGATATCTATCTGGGTGCCACCGCACTTCCGGATGATGACCCGCGCAATAAAGTCTATCCCGGCGAATTCAAATACGGCGGCGCGCATGTGATCCAGGAGCTGGTCGCGGGATGCGATGTCCGCCTTGAGGCCGCTAGCTATGGCACAGATTGCTATCCCCGCAAGAAATTAGAGACCTTGATTAACCTCAAGGACTTAAACGAGGCAGTGCTTTTTAACATCCGCAACTGCTACCAGAATTACAACGTGGCAGTGAATCTTTCGGACAAGATCATTCATACCTATATGGGGACGTTGAAGCCGAATTTAGGCAACGCCAATTATTGTTCGGCAGGGCAGCTTTCGCCGCTGTTAAAAGATCCTTTTTATCGGACCATCGGCATAGGCACCAAGATTTTCTTAGGCGGCGGCATCGGATATGTTGCCTGGCAAGGCACCCAGCATAATCCCGGCGTGCCCAGATCAGATAACGGCGTACCCAGATATCCTGCCGGGACCCTCTCGGTGATCGGTGATTTAAAGCAGATGAATTCGCAGTGGCTGGTCGGTACGAGCCTTTTGGGTTATGGGGCAAGCCTTGTTGTGGGCATCGGCGTGCCCATACCCGTATTAGACGAAGAGACGCTTAAATACGCCGCACTTTCCGATGAAGATATCTATGCGCAGATCGTTGATTACGGCGAAAGTTATCCTCAATGCACACCCGGTTCGTTGGGCGAGGTTAACTATGCCCAGTTGAAATCCGGCAAGATCACCGTGCAGGCAAGACAGGTGCCTACGGGCGGATTTTCCAGCTATTCTAAGGCGCTGGAGATTGCCGAAGAATTGAAATCCTGGATCAAAAAAGGCGAATTTCTTTTGACTGAACCGGTAGCGTATTTACCGGGGGCGGATTCAGGGTACAAGTTCAAGCCGCTGGTTGAGCGGCCTATTGTATAAATGCCTGCCTGCCGGCAGGCAGGTAGGGACAGGTTTTAAACCTGTCCCTACAAATTCTGGTTTATAATATTAAGGGCAAGGCCATGATATCTAAAAGGATCGTTTTGCATTTTCCGCATCGGCTAGTGGACCAACCGATTGTTTACAAGCTGGTCAAGGATTTTGACCTGAAATTCAATATCCTCAAGGCCTATGTTACCCCTCAGGAAGAAGGGTTGATGGTCCTGGAGCTTTCGGGGAAAAAGGAAAATTTCGCCAAAGGCGTGGAATACCTGGAGTCTTCGGGGGTCCGGATCCAGCCGCTCAGCCAGGATGTCATCCGCGATGAATCCAAATGCACGCATTGCGGAGCCTGTGTGCCGATCTGCCCTACGGACGCCCTTATCCTGGATCAAAGGACGCGCAAGGTTGAGTTTCACAGTAATAAATGCATCGCCTGTGAACTTTGCGTCAAGGTCTGTCCAACGCGGGCGATGGAAGTGCGTTTCTAAAATGAGCGCGCGCAAGAAGCTGTCCGCGCTGAAAAAAATAATCGCGGATATGGGTTCTGTGCTGGTGGCTTTTTCGGGCGGCGTTGACAGCAGTTTTCTCCTGAAGGCCGTAAGCTCCGTGTTGCCTAAAGACAAGGTCCTGGCAGTGACCGCGGTTTCCGCCACTTACACCGCGGAGGAATTATCCGGGGCGCGTTCGATGGCAAGGCAGCTGGGAGTAAAACACAAAGTCATCTCTACCGCTGAATTAGGCAATAAGGATTTTGTTTCAAATCCGCTGAACCGCTGTTATTTTTGCAAAAAAGAGCTTTTTTCTAAATTAAAAAAGCTGGCCGTCCGAAATGGGCTGGGTTATGTAGTAGACGCCGGCAATTTTTCCGACAAATCAGATTTCCGGCCGGGCAGCCGCGCGGCTAAAGAATTGAGCATCCGCTCTCCCCTTGAAGAAGCGGGACTGACAAAGGATGAAATACGCGCTGCAAGCCGCAGCCTGGGCCTGGCGACCTGGAACAAGCCGGCGCTCGCCTGCCTTGCCTCCAGGATACCTTATGGCATGCGCATCAGCGTTGCGGCCTTAAGGCGTATTGAGCGCGCGGAAACGTATTTGCGGGCAAAAGGTTTTGGGCAGGTCAGAGTCAGGCACTACGGCAGGATGTGCCGTATCGAAGTTCTGGCCAAAGATCTACCCGTCCTGATAAAAAAGCGCCGGTTAATAGTCCCCAGGCTAAAGAAAATGGGCTATGATCATATCACCATGGACCTGGAAGGCTACCGCACCGGCAGTATGAATCCCGCGCATAAAATGAGGGTTATAAAGAGATGAAAAAAATCTATCTTGATTATGCTGCCACTACACCATGTGATCCTGAAGTGCTGGCAGCAATGGAGCCGTATTTTTTTGAAAAATTCGGCAATGCCTCCAGCCTCTACGCGCTTGGCCAGGAGGCAAAAGCGGCCGTTGAAAATGTTAGAAGCGCTCTGGCTTCTTTCTTAGGCGCCTCCCCTGACGAGATCGTCTTTACTTCCGGAGGCAGCGAATCGGACAATCAGGCTATAAAAGGCGTTGCCGATGCCCTGGAAAAGAAGGGCAATCACATTATCACCACAGCCATTGAGCATCATGCCATCAGCGAACCCTGCAAATTTTTAGAAAAATACGGTTTTAAAGTGACTGTTGTGGGTGTTGACCAATACGGCCGGGTTGCGCCCGAAGATATTAAGAAAGCGATCACTGATAAGACCATCCTGATCAGCGTCATGCATGCCAATAACGAGATCGGCACAATTCAACCTATCGCCAAGATCGGAAGCATCGCCAGGGAAAAGGGGATATATTTTCATACCGACGCGGTCCAGACTGTCGGGCATATCCCGGTAAATGTAAACGAACTTAATGTTGACCTGCTCTCGCTTTCCGCGCATAAGTTTTACGGGCCCAAAGGGGTAGGCGCCCTATATATAAGGAAGGGCACGCGGGTAGATACTTTTCTGCATGGCGGAGATCAGGAGAAGGGCCGCCGCGCCTCCACCCATAATACACCCGGTATCGTCGGCCTCGGCAAGGCCATAGAACTTTGTGCCAAGAATATGGCCGAGGAATCCAAGGTTCAGATAGTTTTGCGCGATAAACTGATCAAAGAGATCCCGGCTGCGATCTCCGAAGTCCGCTTGAACGGCCATTCGTCCGAGAGACTGCCTAATAATGTCAATTTTTCCATAAAATATATTGAAGGGGAATCCATGCTGCTTAACCTGGATATGTTGGGTATTGCCTGTTCCACGGGTTCTGCCTGCACCTCTTCGTCTTTAGAGCCATCACATGTCTTATTGGCCATCGGCCTGCCCGCGGAGATCGCCCACGGTTCTTTAAGGATCACTATCGGCAGGTGGACAACGCAGGAAGAGATAGGCTATCTCCTTGATAACCTGCCTAAGGTCGTGGCTAAACTGCGCGCGATGTCCCCTCTTTACGAAAAGAAATAATGACCCGCGAGAAGATTCTTGATTTTTTAAAGAGAAAACAGGATTATGTCTCCGGCGACCTCATTGCCGGGCGCCTGGCAATAACCAGGCAGGCGCTCTGGAAGCATATCCAGGAACTCAAAGATTCCGGCTACGATATCGTGGCCGTGCCGCATTTAGGATACAAGCTCGTTTCCTGCCCGGACCGTCTTTTTCCCCATGAGATATCCAGCCACCTGGATACCCGCTTGATCGGCAAAAAAATTTACTATTTTGATGTTCTTCCTTCTACGATGGATACGGCCATGGGCCTGGGGACAAAAGGTGCCCCGGAAGGTACGCTGGTAGTCGCTGAGACCCAGACCAAAGGTAAGGGGAGATTGGGCCGGGTCTGGTTTTCTCCGAAATATAAAGGGGTATATTTATCATTGATCTTGAGGCCGGATATCCTGCCTAATCAGGCACCCGTTTTAACCCTACTTTCTGCGGTGGCGGTATGTGAAGCGATAAAAGAGGTCTGCCGGCTTGATACGCAGATCAAATGGCCGAATGACATATTCCTGAATAATAAAAAAATAGGCGGGATATTGACGGAAATGGCCGCGGAGACCGACCGCGTGAGCTTTGTGATCGTGGGCATCGGTCTTAATGTTAATAATGATAAGAAATTGCTTATCTCCGGGGCAAGTTCCCTGAAAGAAGAAAAAGGAGAGCCGGTCAACCGCCTGCAGCTTTTGCAGGAACTCCTTCGAAGGCTTGAAAGTAACTATTCGCTTTTCCGTAAGAAAGAAACTGTCCGCATCCTTGATAAGTGGCGCGAATACAGCATGACCTTGAATAAAAGGGTCAAAGTCTACTCGCATAAGGAGCATATTGAGGGCCAGGCCCAGGATGTGGACGCTGACGGCGGCCTTTTAGTGCGCGTTGACTCCGGCATTACCAAAAAAGTCATGGCCGGAGACGTGGTCCACTGCAGATAACTGTCAACCAATAAATATATTCAAGTTGACAATAGCCCTTCCGTTTGTATAATAAGCGGAGGGGTTTTTAATTTTATGAAAAAAATACTGCGCGTATTTATATTTTTTCTCATTATTTTTCCGTGCGCTGCCTGTGCCGATGAGGCAGTGAAAATGGAGAAGATCGTGGTTACTTCACGCCGGGATCCTTCCGCGGGCGGGACATCGGCGGAAGGTTTTCCTATCCAGGCCCTGGGTAGCGCCGACATTAGCCAGGCTGAGCCGAATGCGTTGCCGGACCTGTTTAATAACTTGCCCGGCCTGGACCTGCGTTATCGCGGCACTTATGGCATCCAGGGCGATCTCTCTGTCCGCGGCTCGACCTTTGAACAGTCCGCGGTTTTAATTGACGGTATCAAGGTGAACGACCCGCAGACCGGGCATTACAATATGGATATCCCTCTGACCGTATTTGATGTGGAGAGAATAGGGATAAATAAGTCCGGGTATTCCGCGCGTTATGGCTCAGGGGCATTTGCCGGGGAAACCAATATCATCACCGGCATACCGCAAAAAAAAGCCCTGAAGCTGAATTTTACCTTTGGCGAGCACGCCTTATCCACCGAGGCATTTTCTCTGAGCTATCCTTATGGCAGCCTGTTGAGCCGGGTATCATATGAGCATGCCTTATCCAAGGCTGCCCGGCCGAATACGGATTTTGAATACCACACCGCTTCGTTCTATCTGAATAAGGAATTCGGGCAATCCACCCTGGATTCCTTGTTTGGATATCAGAAGAAGGATTACGGCGCGGATAGTTTTTACTCAAACCTTTATAAAGAAGAAGAGGAGCATACCGAAACTTTTTTTACCAAGGTAGGCGTTAGCGCTCCCATAAGCCGCGGAACACTGAAAAATAATCTGTATCTTAGGCGGCACTGGGATAAATTTATCTTGAATAGGAACAGGCCGACATCGGTCAATTACCACACCAATTATATTTACGGGCTGAATTCCCTTTATAGCCTGCCGCTGGCCCAGGCGAGATTATCTCTGGGTATTGACCTGGGTGATGAGCTGATTAATTCCACGAATATAGGTAAACATTCCCGCAGCCACGAAGCAGCTCTGTTCGGGATCACGCTCCCGCTCATTGATAAGCTTAATACCGGCCTGGGGGCCAGGGTCGATCATTATCAGAAATGGGGCGCTATAGGATCTTATAACGCCGGCGCGGGATTTGATATCCTTAAGGACAAATTGAAAATAAAAGGGTCTTTCTCGCGCTCATTCCGCCTGCCCAGTTTTACCGAGCTCTATTATTCGGACGCGGCCAATAGAGGGGATGCTGACCTCAAGAAAGAGACCGCGGATAATTTTTCCGCCGGCCTTGATTTTAAGCAGGGTTGTATGTCGTTTAATTTTGAGGGGTTCCTGCGCCGCGGCTCTAACCTCATTGACTATACGCGCGCCTCGGTAAACGACATCTGGCAGGCGACAAACCTCGGCCGGGTAGATTTTAGCGGAGTGGAAGCGGGCCTGCGGGCCAATATCGGCGGACGAGGCAAAATATTTGCCCTAAAAGAGGCCTCATTTTCCTACGCTTATCAGACCGCGGACAAAAAAGCCGACGGGTTCCTCTCTAAGTATGCCCTGGACATCCTGCAGAACAGGGCCATATTAGGCATATTTACCGGCATCCTGGGCCTGGATTTCAATTTAGAGTTGTCGTATACCCAAAGATACTACGGCTCGACTTACATATCCGGCGATGTTTATCTGGGTAAGAAGATCGCCAATAAAGCGTTCTCTATGGAGCCTTTTGTAAAAGTGGACAATTTTACCGATGCTAACTGCGTTGATATTGCTGGCGTGCTCCTGCCGGGCAGGTGGGTAAAATCGGGATTGAAGTTTGAGTGGTAAAAAATCGATAATTTATTTGACACACACCGGGAATAGGGTATACTTATAGAGAAATGGATGCTGTAGGGACAGGTTTCAAGCCTGTCCCTACATAAACAAGGAAAGTAGTAACTTGGGCCGTAAGGCAAAAGAACGACTTGCCTTGCGGTTTTTTTTCCCCCGACTGACCAATGAGAAAATTGAAAAGTCGG
>JAUYEC010000197.1 GCA_030691585.1 Candidatus Omnitrophota bacterium | reverse complement strand
GGTAGACAGGCTCGCCGCCAAGATAAAGAAAATTTGCCCGCCGCAGCCGTTAAATATCATGGAAGTCTGCGGCAGCCATACCCAGAGTTTTTTCAGGTTCGGGCTGGACAAGATCCTGCCGTCTAATTTAAGGCTTATTGCCGGTCCCGGCTGTCCGGTATGCGTAAGTTCTGCCGGATATATCGATGCCGCAGTCAGCCTCGCGCGAAAAAAGGATGTAATGGTGCTTACTTTCGGGGATATGCTGCGCATACCCGGAAATAAAACCAGCCTTGAGCAGGAGCGGGCCAGGTCAGGTAATGTGCGCGTGGTTTATTCCGCGCTTGAGAGTTTAGAGGCGGCCAGGGCCAATCCGGATAAGAAAGTAGTCTTTTTAGCCGTGGGGTTTGAGACCACAGCGCCCACCGTTGCCCTAAGCATCCTGGCGGCAAAAAAACTTGGGTTAGAGAACCTTTCTTTTTTGACCGCGCTAAAACTTATTCCGCCGGCAATGGAGTATTTAGCCGCGGATAAACAACTTAAAGTTCACGGATTTTTGTGCCCCGGGCATGTCTCGGCGATCATCGGCACGCGGCCATACGAGCCGATAGTCCGTAAGCGTAAGATCACTTGTTGTGTCGCTGGTTTCGAACCTGTAGATATCCTCGAGGGTATCTATATGATCCTGCGCAGGATCGTCAGCAATGATCCGGCAGTGGACAATCAATACAGCCGCGTAGTCAAAAGGCCGGGTAATATAGAGGCCAGAAATTTTATGCGCAGGGTCTTTGCAGTTTCCAAAGCCGAATGGCGCGGCTTGGGGGTTATCCCGGCAAGCGGTCAAAAGATCCGGAAAGAGTTCGCGCGTTTTGACGCGGAAAAGGTTTTTTCCGTCAGCGCTGATGCGCGCGGCGTAAGCCCGCAACAAAAAAAATGCCGGTGCGGCGACGTGCTCAAGGGTTTGATCGAGCCCCCGGAATGCCCTTTGTTTG
Organism: Candidatus Omnitrophota bacterium; assembly: GCA_030691585.1. GTDB lineage: Bacteria > Omnitrophota > Gorgyraeia > Gygaellales > Profunditerraquicolaceae > JAUYEC01. The sequence continues at coordinate 5,931 of JAUYEC010000197.1, read as the reverse complement.
CCGCGGCCTGCTCGCCGCAAAAGCCTATTGGCCCGTGCATGGTTTCCAGCGAAGGCGCCTGCAACGCCTATTTTAAATACCGTAATGTAGGGACAGTATAATATGCTGTCCCTACAAAGATGCGTAGGGGCGGGTTTGAAACCCGCCCCTACATTAAAGGTGGATACGATGCGTTGGTTTACTATAGTTCTGATATCAATATTCGTTCTTACCGGCTGCGGCCGCAAGAATGATCTGGAGCTGGCACGAGAGAAGGCGGCGCGCTCCCAGCTGTACTATCAGCACGCAACAGGACTTTATAAGAAATTGATCGCCGCAGGATCCAATGCCGCTCATGCGCGTTTTGAGTTAGGCAGGCTCTATTTTGAGCACGGCGAATTTCAGTTGGCCCGGGAGGAATTTGAGAAGTCTAACGCGCCCGGCGCTCCCAAGTTCCTGGCGATCACAGACTACCATTTGGGTGATTACAGGACAGCACTCGAGCTTTTTGACCGGAACAAATTTTCCGACGAGCAGAGCCGCTATTTTTACGCGTTGACCGCGGAGAAATTGAACCTCTTTGACCAGGCGGTAAGTATCTACAAAGAAATTACCGCAGGGCAATATAAGTCAGAGGCACTGCGGCGCATAGAAGATATCCGCAAAGAGGCGGCTGAGCAATCCATAAAGGAACTCAGCCCCGAGGTAAGCGCGATCCTGGACCAAGCACCCGCGGCCGTCCAATACCCGCAGGCCGGGGCGCTTATTCTCTCTTGCAATGAATCCATTGAAATAAATCCTGATGGCACGCAGACAGCTTACCTGTATTATCTGATCAAGATACTTAACGAACGCGGTAAGGAGGATTTTGCCGAGGCCAAGATCGACTATGACTCTACTTATGAATCGGTTGAGCTGGAATACGCCCGGACGATCAAGCCTGACGGCCGGGTGGCGGAAGTGGGGAGTCATAATATCCGCGATGTTTCAAAATATATGAATTTCCCGCTTTACTCTAATGCCCGGCTCTATATAATTTCTTTTCCCGAGGTCACGGAAGGGGCCGTTGTCGAGTATAAATTAAAGATCTACAGCAGTGAGCTGATCAACAAAAAAGATTTCATGCTCGCTTACCCGGTCCAGGCGCAAGAACCCGTGCTTTCGGCGAACTTCAGCGTCACATTGCCTAAAGACAGGCCGCTGCGCGTTAAAGTTATAAACAATGAGTACAACGATTTCGGCGCAAAGCTGGAGCCTGTCCAGACGGAGCAAAAAGACGGGGGCTTAGTTTACAGCTGGCAGTTCAAGGGCTTGCCCCAGATCATTCCCGAGGCGAATATGCCCCCGTCTTCGCAAATAAATCCTACGTTGTTAATGTCGACATTCCCCAGCTGGCAGGAAGTCTATGATTGGTGGCAGGCATTGGCTAAAGACAGAATACTTGCCGCCGAACCGATAAAAGTTAAAGTAAAGGAGTTAATAGAGGGCAAGGCCTCGGCGGAAGAAAAATTAATGGCGATCCATGATTTTTGCGCTAAGAATATCCGTTATGTGGCGGTGGAATACGGCCAAGCCGGTTACAAGCCTCATCAGGCAGAAGATATTTTCCGCAATAAATACGGAGATTGCAAGGACCAGTCCATCTTGTTGGTGACCATGCTCCGGGAAGCCGGCATCAAGGCCTACCCCGTGCTTATCTCTACCTATGATTATTATGACCTCGCGCCGGAATTACCTTCGGCGCTTTTTGACCATTGCATTGCCGTAGCACGCCTTGATGATAAGGATATTTTTATTGATCCTACCGCTTCCACCTGTTCTCTTGGCGACCTTCCGGTTGCCGATCAACAGCGTAAGGTGCTGGTCTTTGAAGATGCGGGCTATAAAATACAGGACACTCCTTTGTTTAGCGCAGGGCATAATACCGTCAGGCAGGAAACAGACATAATCCTGGATAAAGAGGGCGCGATCAGCGCGCAAAAGACGATCACGGTCAAAGGTTTCTATGACCAGGGGCAGCGTTATTGGTTATTATATACCCAGCTGGATTCGATCAAGGAAACGCTCAAGGAAAAGATACAGGACATCTCTATAGGAGCGCGTTTATTAGATTACCAGATCGATAATCTTGACAGCCTGGATAAGCCGGTCATACTGCGGTATGATTTTGCAGGGCCCGAATATTTTACCGTTGCCGGCCCCACCAGGATCATGCCGGCGTTGGTATCCATGGATACAACATTAACGGCAAAGGACAAGCGCCGCTACCCGCTTGATCTGACGGCCCCGAATACAAAAGAAACAATATTTAATATTACAATCCCGGATAATTTTGTTATAAAATATATGCCTGACAACCTGAACCTGGATAATCCGTGGTTTAAGTTCGCGGCAAGTTACGCATTCGCCAAAAATAAGCTGGCCTTCAGCCAGAAAACAGAATTAAAAAACAGGGGCATCGCCCAGAAAGATTACACCGAGTTTAAAAAATCCTTTGAAGAGCTGGCCAAGCGTGCCAAGCAGAACGTCCTGCTGGAGAGGAAAAATTAAACTATGGCTAAAGATAACCCTTTAGGCCCGGAACGCAGGCAATACATACGCATAGATTCTGTTTTCCCGGTGCTCTTGAGCATATTGAGCCTTGACGAGAAAACCGTGATCGCCGGCTGCCTGCAGGGCTTTACCCGCGATATAGGTAAAGGCGGTATCTGCATTACGGTAAACAATTTCACCCATGAACTGGCCCAGCGCCTGCAAGCCGGGCAGGCCAAGCTTGCGTTGGATATTGAAATGCCGCTAACGGCCAAACCGGTTAAAGCCGTGGCCGCGATCGCCTGGGTCAGGGGTGTTCCCGCCTGCCCCAACAGATACTTCATCGGCCTGCGTTACGAAAAAATAAACGCCAAGGCAAATCAGCGGCTCATCCGTTACGCCAAGATCAAAAATATATTCCCGCGCGCTGCCATAACATTGATCATCGTTTTAAGTTTGGCTGTGGCACTGGGCACCTTCGTCAATATAAAAATGATCCAGGGCAATAAAGCACTTGTTGAAAACCTGGTAACGATCATCCAGGATTCCAGCGTTGCCAAGATGAAGATAAAAGTGATCAGCAAGGAAAAGGAGGATCTTAAGATCAAGATCAGTACGCTGGAGTCGCGGATCCAAGCGGTAGAAGAAGAAAAAAATATGTCGGCGCAATTGCGCGAGCGCATGATCGAGGAGGAAAAGACCATATCCGCGCGTAAGATATCCGAACTAAACACGATGGCCGTGGAGCTGGCCAAGCAAAAAGAGGCCCTGCAGGAGCAGATGATCGCTCTTCAAAACAGGGAAAACGTGATCAGCGAGGACCTCTTGCACCTGGATAAACAAAGGGTGGAGGTGGAGAAAGCCAACTTGGATAAGATGTACCAGTGGCTCAAGGTCCACCAGAATCCGCGCACCGGCCTGATCGCCAGTTTCGAGGGCGATAAGGATATCGCGGGCATGGCTTTTATTTATGACCAGGCGCTGGTAGCCCAAGCCTACGCTAATTTTTCCGATTTCCAGCGCGCGCAAAAAATGCTGAATTTCTTCGCGCGCCGGGCAAAGAGGCACGGGGGGCTTTTTTATAACGCCTATTACGCCGCAGACGGCAGCCCCGCGGAATACGTCGTGCACAGCGGCCCGAATATCTGGCTGGGGATAGCCGCTCTGCAATACACGCAGAAATCCCAGGACAGGCAATATATGAGTTTAGCCCAAGGCATTGCCGAGCAGATCATGAAATTGCAGGCGCAGGACCCGGAGGGTGGTATCCGCGGCGGCCCGGAGATAAAATGGTATTCTACCGAACACAATCTGGATGCTTACGCTTTCTTTAATATGCTTTTTAAACTTACCGGTAATTCTAAATATTCTGAGGCGGCGCAGAAGACATTGACCTGGATACAACAGTACAGTTATGGCAAGAGCGATCTACCCATGAACCGCGGCAAAGGAGATGCTACTATTGCCACCGACACTTATGCCTGGGCAGTGGCCAGTATCGGACCGGAAAAACTGGAAGCCCTGGGTATGAATCCCGACCGGATCATTGAATTCGCCGAGCAGAATTGCAGTGTCCAGGCGCCGCTGCGGCACGCGGATGGTAAAGTTGTTACCCTCAAAGGTTTTGATTTCGCGGCGCAGAGAAATGTTGCCCGGGGCGGGGTGATTTCTTCGGAATGGACCGCGCAGATGGTCATTTCTTACAAGATCATGGCGGATTATTATTTTAAGCAGGGGATGATCGCCAAGGCGCGCAGCTACCTGGGCAAAGCCGACGAGTGCCTCTTGAGCCTCAGCCACATGATCATCACCAGCCCTTCTCCTTCGGGGCAGGGCGCCAACTGCCTGCCGTATTCCAACCAGGAGTTTGTGGATACCGGCCACGGATGGTTTACTCCCAAAGGTAAATGCACCGGGTCGGTTGCCGGCACGACCTATACCCTTTTTGCTTTTTATGATTATAATCCGCTGGAGCTGGCAGATTAAATCCGAATGGAATGCAATGTAGGGACAGGTTTTAAACCTGTCCCTACAGTATGCGGAGGGTTCATATCACGACCGATCTTAAAAAAATCTATGATAAGTTACACGCCGGTTTAGGGCCGCAGCATTGGTGGCCGGGAGAAACTCCTTTTGAAGTGATGGTCGGGGCGATCCTGACCCAGAATACCAACTGGGGCAACGTAGAAAAGGCCATTGTTAATCTAAAGAAAAGCGGCCTGTTAAAACCGGAGCGGCTTTTTAAATTACCGCACAACCGGCTGGCGCGCTTGATCAAACCTGCCGGTTATTATAATGTCAAGGCCAGGCGCCTGAAGAATTTTCTGCGTTTTCTTATCGGCACTTACGGCGGGGATATCCGCAAGATGGCCGGACGGAATACGGATGTCCTGCGCGGGGAATTACTGGCAGTAAACGGCATCGGCCGGGAAACCGCGGACTCCATCCTGCTTTATGCTCTTAATAAACCGGTATTTGTGGTTGATGCCTATACCAAAAGGATACTGGCCAGGCATAAGATCTCCGCTGCTGATGCCGATTATGATCTGGTGCAGCAAATTTTTACGCGGAATTTAAAAAAAGATGTAAAATTATTCAACGAATACCATGCCCTGATTGTGCGCGTGGGCAAGGAGTTCTGCCGCAAAATTAAACCGAGGTGCCGGATATGCCCATTACAAAAACAGCGGTAGCTGTAGGGGCGGGTTTTAAACCCGCCCCTACGTTGAAATTCCTGTTATTGGTAATTATTTGTAATTTTGTGTTTGGCACTTGGAATCTTAATTGTCACGCCGCACCCTGCTATGGCACGAAGATGCCCGAGAAAAACAAATTTTTTGCCGGAGCGCAGTATTATAATATTTTCCAGAGATACCTGGACCACAGTGACAACGGAAAAATGAGGAGCCAGCAGGAATTCGTGCTTCTGTCCTACGGCGTCTTTGACTGGCTGGCTATAGATTTAAAAGGCGGCGCGGGAAATATAAAACAGCACCCAGAAGGCAAAGACGAGCTGGATTATTCGTCTTTTATGGCCGGGGGTTATGGTTTCCGGCTCAAGGTCTACGATAAAGATAAAATCAAGGGGGTCTGCGGTTTTCAGCATATCAGCGTTCACCCTAAAACTGTCCATATCGCCAATGGAAAGAATAAAGCGGTCCTGGATGACTGGCAGTTTTCCGCGCTTGCCTCTTACGATTTCAAAGTAGCCACGGTTTACCTGGGCGGCCGCCTGTCGCGCTGCGACTATATCCATTGGATAGACGGCTCAAGAAGCAGGGTCAAGTCTGACTTAGGCAAAAGTTACGGCTTGATCTGGGGCACAGACATCCCTTTGACACAGAGGATCTGGTTGAATCTTGAAGGCCAGGCCTTAGATAGCCAAGCCTTAGCCGTAAGCCTGAATTACAGTTTCTAACC